>CAZZNO010000014.1:1316-7365 GCA_964655685.1 uncultured Prevotella sp. | reverse complement strand
TTCTATGACACTCTCCACACAGAAAGTCGTGAAAACGTCACAGAAAACATCTTGCAATGTCTTAAAAACTGGGAAAATGAATAATATTGATTATGCTCAGCGATTTACTAATGTGGAATAAGATAGGAAGAATAATAACTATTCTGTCTGAAAGGCTAAACGTTTCCGGCGAAACGGCACTTGACCTTTGGTACAGTTCCAAGACTAATGAGCGGCTTCACGATCCCGACAGCTTGCTGTATACGTTTGGTGACCAATTCATTGCCGACGAATTGATACGCGAATATCAAATGCCATAAAAAGCATTCTATCCAATACAGCTTAGACGAGTTTTTGGCTTCAACAAATTTCCCGAATTAATCAAATTTATTCGAGTAATTAGAGAAATTTGTTGAAAGCCCAAAGTTTACCATTGTAGAATACAGAGGAAGCACACGGTAGACGAGTGGGTGATAGAATAAGAATTTAAGCACTCAATAACTCTTTACCAAAATGGTGGAGAGCTTCTTTTATTTCTGCTATTCTTTTTTCACTTGGCTTGGAAATACCATAAATATAACGGGCAAGGAGACTCTTGTTTATATCAAGATACCGCGCAACCTCAGAAACATTAAGCCAGGGGTACTTTGCAAACAGCCCACCAACTTCGTTTTGCTTAGGTTCTGAAGTCTCTAAGAAACTTGATATATGCATATCAGCATCTATAGAATCCCAACGAATGTCTTCACCGGCATCACCTATAACATAATCATTGCGTTGCTCTGTTGTCGCATCCATAAGTTCTGGGTAAGCTTCAAGAGGACGACTATAGGTCTCTCCCGAAACGGTCTTCATAAAGATGCGGTTATTGTCAAACCAAATATTCTTAATCTTCTCCATACCAATTTTTCCTTATTAATCAAAACACTTATGCCACTCCGCAATAAATTCTTCCCTATAATTTTTACATGTAGAGACAGCCTTCTTAAGTATTTGGTCTTTCAGCCCATGATTATAAACCACGCTTACTTCAGGCTCAATCTCTATCTTCGCATTTTTTCCTCCATAAGTTACGTGAACATGAATTGGCTCATGTTCATCCATGTAGAAGAAAAACCTAATACCAAAGGCAATTAAAAGTGTTGGCATTCGCTGATATTTTTGTTCTGTGCAAAAATAAGTATAAAATTTTATACACGCAAATTATTTGAAGAAAAAAGCAGAATAAAAAAGTAAAAGAAAAATGGTCAATTCCTGATGATTTATGTTTTTATTTCAACATTGAATTATCAGAAATTGACTGAATTTACTTGTTCTTTTGTTTTACTTGTTCTTTTGTATTTGTGGAGTGATTTTATATCTCTCAACAAAAAGACTAATAGAGTAAGTAAATAGATAAAATATGAATATACAAGTCGGATAAATATATCTTATTTGTAAGCTTGTTGCACTGAAAAGGTACATTATAAAACTTAAAATGAGCAATATCCAGATACCGATACATACTTCATAATGAAAATGATAGGAATATTTAATTATCTTCTTTATTGATAATATTAGCATTATAATTGAGCAAGCAAGGAAGTTATATGATATACCTAAAATAATGGGTAGACTTGCAAAAATGTAATAAAGCTTACTTGGCTCTATTTCCTTTGTTTTAATTTTAACGCCCCCACAAAAATTTAACATTGACATATAGAGGTAATCTTTTATCATTTTACCTCTGAACATGATGTAATATTTTATGTTGCCTAAATATGTTGAGAATTTATTGTCTATTTTAACCAAAAACGTTTTTGTTGACAAGTTATGGTACCAAAATGATGCATAATCATTCTCAAAGACATCTGAATCTCTTTGAATTAGTGTTGTTATTGTATCTTTATTTTGATATTCTTTTTTAAGGACAGAAATAGGAAAGACTATTTCATTCTTATAATGACTCATTCCATTCATATCATACATAGCTATAAAATCAATGGAGTTTATGGCATGATAATCTTTTACATTGTTTGTCAATAGTTTCTCTGCAATTAAAATAATAGCAAGAAAAGCGAAAGTTGATGACAAAGAATATATTATAGCTTTCCGAATGTGTATACCTCTTGATAATAATTCTACAATAACCATTCCTACTAGTAAGAGAGGCACATAAATTATAGCTTCTCGACGAATAAATATTGACAGAAGTGTTACAAAAAAAGCAAAGAACCCTAATAGGCGCTTATGATAAACTTTGTGGTAGAAAATATAAAGACTAATGCCAAAGAAAGTATTGGCAAAAAGCAACGCATTATTTGCTACATTTGTAATTAGAGATAGAGAGCCAGGAAAGAAAGCTGTCAATATAAACCATAGAAAGCAGTGCTTGGCTTTTCTATAAAGTGCCAGTGAGAATAGGCATACACTTATCCAATAAAGTATATTCTGAAAAATACCGACAGCAAGTTCTATTCCTGTAATCTTATATAATAAGAAGCACAAGGAAGGATAGTACCACCCTAGCCAATCAGTCAAGCGAGGATGTCCATCGGAAATCATTGATGAAATCATGTGCCCACTATCATAATCGGCAGCATAGGGATAGCTCATTATTCCTGTAATAATAAACCCTACTATTGATAGGAATATAATGATATTAGTTTTGTTTTTTAATAATTGTTTTGTCATTATTTATTTGATTATTAGATTCTATGTTTTTACTTTCGTGATATTCCTGAATAAGATATACAGGCCGATGCTTGCTCTCGTTAAAGATTTTCCCAAGATATTCACCAAGGATTCCTATTGCAAGTAGTTGGGATGCGCCAAGAAAGAGAATTACACTTATAATAGTTGGGAAGCCAGCCACAGGATCTCCCCAAATAGATACCTTTATTAGAATCCAAACTAAATACAAGAGAGCGCAACTTCCAATAAGGCATCCTAAATATGTTGCCCATCTTAAAGGTGATACGGTAAATGAAGTAAGACCTTCAATTGCTAATCCGACAAGCTGAAAGAATTTCCAATGTGATGTACCATGTTCCCGATTGGCGCGATCAAACAATATCTCTTTTTTACGATAGCCAATCCAACAAAAAAGTCCTTTTGTATACCTTTCGCTTTCCCGCATTTGCCTTAATGCATCTATACAATGACGGTCAAGTAGACGGAAATCTCCTACATTCTTTAATACTTCAAATCGAGTACTTTTATCTAAAAGCCAATAAAAGAACAGAGAGAGCTTGCGCCGGAACCAACTTTCTTTGCCCCTATCTTTTCGTTTTGCATACACATCTTCATATCCTTCTTCCCAATATTCTAACATTTTGGGTATTAAAGAAGGAGGATCTTGAAGATCGGCATCCATTAATATCATGCAATCTCCTTTTACGTAATCAAATCCAGATAGCATTGCATTCTCTTTGCCAAAATTACGTGAAAGATTAATGTAGCTTATACGATGATCTGTTTCTGCATATTTCTTTATTATATCCAATGTCATGTCATTGCTACCATCATTGATAAACAATAATTCCCAATTATAACGAGGTAACTTTGCCATAATCTTGCAAACAGCTTTATACAGATATGGCAAAGACTCTTCTTCATTATAGCATGGAACAACTATAGAAATGAGTTTCTTTAATTGCATAGATATAAAATCATTATCGTATAAAAGGAAAAAGCGTGGGAACTTTTGCTCACCACAACGTTGGGCTCCGGAATTGCCTTGAAAGGTGGTTAATGCAAAAGCCCACGCATTGAGGTATATCGAGCCCTTACAAAAAGGTACAATATTCCCATGCGTGAGCGGATTTGCCTTATTATCCCTTTCAATGAATTTTTCCGGAATTCAACGTTAGATAATGAGTCAAACGCTCTTTCTGAGCCAAAAGCTTCGGCAGACACGTCTGCCATTGCCTTGAAGGCTCAAATACCATCGATGTTATGAGATGTCGGCAAAGAATGCCAACATCTCGGTTGCAAAGTAAAGTAAAATTTATGAAACAGGCAAATAATTTGGAAGAAAATATGAAAAAATATTATTGATGTATAAAATAAACACATCTAAAGCCTGTCAAAGAAGAATTAAACGGCTATTCTTGCTCCTTTACGTTTTTCCTTATCTTCGTAAGATACGCCTTGAAGCCGTCGTTGTCCTTGCTGTCTATTATGGCAAGCAGTTCCTTCAGCTCCGTGCGAATCTGCGACACCACGTCGTGGGTATAAGGATTGAAAAGCGTCTCGCGAAGTAGATTGTCATCTTCAGAAAGCACGCCCTTGGCTATTCTCATGTGCCGCTTGAACGTAGTGCCCGGCGCATCCTGATGCTTCATGACGGCAGAGAAGACGAACGTGGAGACGAAAGGAATGGACAAAGAATAAGCCACGGTCTTGTCGTGCTCCTCGAAGGTGTATTCATAGATATGCAGTCCAAGCCTCTGGTAAAGATCTTTGAAGAAGATGCGCCCCATGTAGTCGCCCTCGCTGATGATTATAGCATTTTCTTCAGACAGCTGGTTGAGGTTGGCGAAGGTGGGGCCGAACATAGGGTGGGTAGACACGTAGGGGTGACCTGTCTTCTCATAGTAGTCCTTAAGCCCGGTCTTTACCGAAGCGATGTCTGATATTATACAATTGGCTGGAAGGTAAGGCAATATCTCGTCGAAAGCCGACAAGGTGTACTTCACCGTCACGGCATTTATCACCAGCTCGGGCTCGAAAGCCTTCACCTCGTCCATAGTAGTAAACCGCTGGCAGTTGTAGGTGAAGCGCATGCGCTTGGGGTCTTTTTCCACCACTGCCACCTCATGCTCAAAACTTAGCAAGTCGATAAAGAAGGAGCCCATTTTGCCGGCTCCCATAATCAGAATTTTCATTGTCTTATTCGTTTACTATCTGCAACTGCTGCCTTACACTCTCCTCATGTATAAGCTCAAACATGTGAGCCGCAAACTCAGGTAACATGCCGCAAAGCGAAGCCTGCGCCCCACGCTTGTCGAGAATCTCGCTGTAGCGGTTGGCTTGCAGCACGGTCATGTTATGCTCTTTCTTGAACGTTCCTATCTCGCGGCAAATACGGAAGCGCTTTGCCAACAAGTCCATGAGCTGGTTGTCAACCTCATCAATCTGCGAGCGCAGCTGACGGATGCCCTCCGTGGTGGTGTGCTCATCCCTCACTACCAGGAGACTGAGGATGTAATCGAGAATGTCGGGGGTTACCTGCTGCTTGGCATCAGTCCAAGCGTCGTCGGGATTGCAATGGCTTTCCACTATCAGCCCGTCGAAGCCAAGGTCCATAGCCTGCTGACACAGTGGGGCTATGAGGTCACGCCTGCCGCCTATATGGCTTGGGTCGCAGATAATGGGCAGGTTGGGTATGCGACGGTGCAGCTCTATAGGTATTTGCCACATTGGCAGGTTGCGGTATATCTTCTTGTCATAGCTTGAGAAGCCGCGGTGGATGGCTCCAAGGCGCTTGATGCCAATCTGGTTGATGCGCTGCAAGGCTCCAATCCACAACTCCAAGTCGGGGTTGACAGGGTTTTTAACGAGCACAGGCCCCTCAAAGCCTTTCAGGCTCTCGGCAAGCTCTTGCATGGCAAAAGGATTTGCCGACGTGCGAGCTCCAACCCACAGTATGTCGATGCCATACTTGCGCGAAAGCTCCACATGTTCGGGCGTGGCAACCTCCGTTGCCGTAAGCATTCCCGTCTCCTTCTTCACTTCCGCCATCCAGGGCAGAGCCTTCTCGCCGTTGCCCTCGAAGCCTCCCGGCTTGGTGCGCGGCTTCCAGATGCCTGCACGAAACATGTGGCAGCCCTTGGCGGCAAGCTCTCGCGCTGTTGTCATCACTTGTTCTTCGGTCTCAGCCGAGCAAGGACCGGCTATCACCAGTGGCCGTTCGCCTCCGTTGTCGGACGGCAAGTTCAGTGGTTCAAGTTCCAATTCCATTGTCATTCTCCTTTTTTCTTTGAACCTGCGGCTTTGGAAACCATTACTGCTTCAAAGCCTCAAAGGTTCGATTTATATTCTTTATTTGTTTCTATTATTCTGCTTTTATCACAATCCCACGGCGTGG
>CAZZNO010000014.1:0-1216 GCA_964655685.1 uncultured Prevotella sp. | reverse complement strand
CTGTGTCAGGGCGTGACACGAACAGTGTCAGGGCGTGACACAGTTCTTCCTAAAGCTTCGTTGTCTTTATTCTCCTTAGAGCTTCCTTCATCTTGTCGTCCTTTGCGCAGAGGCTGATGCGTATATATCGCCTGCCATTGTTGCCGAAGATGAAGCCGGGGGCGATGAAGACGTGAGCCTTGTGAAGCACAGCCTCGGTCAAGTCCTCCACATTCTCATACTTATCGGGTATCTTTCCCCAGAGGAACATGCCAACCTGCGTAGGGTCGAAAGTGCAGCCAAGAGCCCTCATTATGTCTTCAGCTATGGCTCGGCGGCGGCTGTAGTTCTCAATGTTGTTCAGGCGGTGCCACTCGGGCGTGTTGGTGTTGAAAGCCTCGGCGGCGGCGAGTTGTATGCCGCGGAAAGTGCCATTCTCTATATTGCTTTGAATCTTGAACATCCACGAGATGTACTCTTTATTGCTTATCATCATAGCCACGCGCCAGCCGGGCATGTTGTGGCTCTTAGACATAGAGTTAAACTCTATGCAGCAATCCTTTGCGCCGGGCACTTGCATGATGCTCAGCGGATGCTCGTTGAGGATTAGAGAGTAGGGATTGTCGTTCACGACAAGTATGTCATGGCGCTTGGCAAAGTCAACCAGCCGCTCGAAAGTCTCCTTGCGGGCATTGCCCCCGGTGGGCATGTTAGGGTAGTTGGTCCACATGACCTTTACACGGGAGAGGTCCATGCCCTCCAGCTGGTCGAAGTCGGGTTGCCATCCGTTGTCTTCGCGCAAGTCATAGTTTACGATCTTGGTTCCGAAGATTTTGTTCACTGCCGTGTAAGTGGGGTAACCCGGGTCGGGGATGAGCACCTCGTCGCCAGGATTGCAGAAAGCGAGGGTAACGTACATGATGCCTTCCTTAGAGCCTATGATGGGCTGCACCTCTGTCATGGGGTCAAGCTCCACGCCGTAGGTGCGCTTGTAGAAGCCTGCCATAGCGCGGTGCAGCTCCGGCAGTCCGCCCGTAGGCTGATAGCCGTGCGCGCTTGGGTCGCGCGCCACCTCGCAAAGCTTGTCTATTGTCTGCTGCGAAGGGGGCATGTCGGGCGAGCCAATGGCAAGCGAGATGATGTCCTGCCCCTCGGCGTTGAGCTGTGCCACTTCCTTCAGTTTGCGGCTGAAATAATATTCCTGAATGCTGTTTACTCTTGAAGCTGGTTTCATAAT
>CAZZNO010000013.1:35566-36804 GCA_964655685.1 uncultured Prevotella sp. | reverse complement strand
GGCAGCGGCATTGGCCTGTCGGTGTCGCGCCAGATAATGAGGGCAATGGGCGGCATGATAGCCCTTGTGCGCAATGACGGCACGGGCGTGACATTCCGACTTACATTTCTGTAAAATAGTTTATGTAGTTACGACATTTATTGCGTACCTTTGCATGCGTAAACAAACAATAGACCTTCTATAGAAAAAACGATGAACAAGATGTGGGGACTGGTTTTCTTCGTGCTGCCCTTGGCGGGGCTGGCATACGTGTTTTGGCGCACGTGGTGGCTGTTGCCACTGTCGGGCGCTCTGAAAGCTGCCGTGCTGGGAGCCATGCTGCTGTGCTTTCTAATGATTTTCTGCTACTTCGGCGGTGCCTTGGACAAGATGCCTATGTCTTTGGCTACGGCGGTCTACGAGATTGGCAACGCCAGTATCTTCGTGATGCTGTACCTCGTGATGCTGTATGGGCTGCTGGACTTGGGGCGCGCCGTGCACCTCGTGCCCCACTCGCTCATGTTCCATAGCCTGAAGGGCTCGCTGATGGTGGCGGGCGTGATGCTGCTTGTGTTCGGATGCGGCTACGTCCACTATATGCACAAGGAGCGCTGCACGCTGTCGCTGGACACGCAGAAAACGCTGGAGCAGCCGCTGAAGATACTGATGGCTTCGGACTTGCACGCGGGCTACCTCAACCGAGAGGGGGAGCTGAACCGATGGATAAACTTCATAAACAAGGAGAACGCCGACATCATACTCATTGGCGGCGACATCATTGACGGCAGCGTGAGGGCGCTGCGCGAGGAGCATGCCGCCGAGGCTTTCAGGAGGCTCAACGCCCCGGTGGTGGCGTGCCTCGGCAACCATGAATACTATGCGGGCATAGACAGCGCCCTGGCCTTCTACCGCGAGGCGGGCATAACGCTGCTCAGAGACTCGGCTGTGACCATCAAGGGCATCAACATCATCGGCAGGGACGACCGCACCAACCGCAGCCGCAAGCCCATCGGCGAGCTAAAGAAGGGGCTCGACATGAGCCGCTACACCATCCTGCTGGACCATCAGCCCTACAACCTCGAACAAGCCGAACAGGCTGGCATAGACTTCCAGTTCTCCGGACACACCCACTATGGGCAGATGTGGCCCATAAGCTGGATTACCGATGCCATCTACGAGGACGCCTTCGGGCCTCTGCGCAAGGGCAACACGCAGTATTACGTCAGCAGCGGGCTGGGCATCTGGGGAGCCAAGTTCAG
>CAZZNO010000013.1:31142-35466 GCA_964655685.1 uncultured Prevotella sp. | reverse complement strand
CTTCTGTCTTCCGAACTTCTGTCTTCCGAACTTCTGTCTTCCGAACTTCTGTCTTCCGAACTTCTGAATTATGCAAATAGACATCGACTGGCTGAAGGACAATTTCCGGCAGTTCAACACAAGATATTTCGACGGCGCGCTGCCGGAGCCCCGCTTCCACATAGGGCGGTCGCGCACAAGGCTCGGCTCGCTGTCGTACAAACGGGGCTTTATTGTTTCGCGCCGCTCTCCCCTTTGGGGAGGGACTCCTAATGCCTTCACCCTCTCCATGAGCAACTACTACGACCAGACTGAATACCAGTTCCGCAATGTATTGCTGCACGAGATGATACACCTGAGTATTGCTGCAAGTGGACTTAAAGATACATCTTCACATGGAGTAATATTCCGGGGAATGATGGCTCGTCTCAACGGTGAGGGCTGGCACATCAGCGTCACAACGCCTATGAAGGGTACGCCGAAGGCTTATACAGGCTCTGCAAATGTTATCCGACAATATCTTGTTCTTGCGATAGAGATGAAAGACGGCAAGCATTTTCTGTCATCTGTCAACCCTAAATTTGCAAGAAGTCTTAACCAGCGTTTACAGCATGTACGGGAGGTAAGACATTATGCTTGGTACACTACTAATGACAAGTGGTTTGAGGACATGCCCCGAGTGCAGAGTCTGCGTGGGAGGAAGGTGGATGCAGAAACCTTCGACCGCAAAGTAGCTTCGATGCAAAGTATCGCTGTCTAAGTTAGGAGTTGGCATCATCAAGTCGTTGCTGCAATACCTTTTGTAGATTTTCAGAAGGCTTTAATCCTAACTTCCTGCGCATGTTGGCTCGCTGGCTGTTGATATTCGACTCATTCTTGCTGAGTATCATGCAAATGTCGTTCAACTTCTTTCCTTGCAGGATTAGGCGGCAGATTTCCCTTTCCGACGGCGTGAACTCGGGGAACACCCCGGCTATAATGTCCAAGTCGGTGTCACGAGTCTTCATATATTCCTCAACATTGGCAAGGAGGTTGTGCCGTGACTTGCGGTCAAGACGGTCAAGCAGCACCTTGGTGCCGTCATGGGAAGTCTTTTCAGAAGCCAGGGACATGAATGCCTTCACCTCGTTTCTCTTTAGGCGGAGGATATGTAGGATTTCCAATTCCTCTTTCTTCATCTGTTCGTTCTCAGTCTCTATCTTTATGACGCTCTTTGCCATCCATACGCCTACCAAACTCAGGAAGGAGAAGGCAATGATGAAAATTATTATAAAGCTCTTCATCGTTGCGTCATCGGCAAGGAACGAACAGGCAATATATACGCCTAAGGTTATGCCACCCAGCATCATCGTGTTTTTCTTCATTGATGCCACTATTGACGCAGTTATGTTCATAGTGAGCAGCACGACGTTTGCCATGATGAGCATAATATAATAAGGTGTAGGGCGGAGTGAGCAGTAGACCATCTCTACGGAGATGAGCAATTGCCCTATAATGGTGTATGCAGCAAGGCAGATGCCTATATTAATCTTTTTCTTATAATACAGCCAGAAGAAAACTATTGCTGCTATGAGAAACAACGTATGAGTGTAGTTGAAAAAGGAAGCATTGGGCTGGGTGATGCCTAAGTAATTGGCTATGATTCCCATTAGCAGGACGGGAAGATAGCAGGAAAGCAGCAATGTGAGGCGCTGCCTGCCGAGTGTCGTGTGCTCCCTGTGATACAGTTCCCTGAAAGGTCGGGAAAGCTTTATATATAAGCCTTTGGTATTCATATAGTGTGTGATTTATGCTATTCTAATGTTGCAAAATTAAGCAAAAAACTTGATTTTGACTATTTTAAAGGGTCTTTTTTAAGGCTTTTGACTACATTAAAGGGACTCTTTATTTGGAGCAAGACGCTTTATAACCTAATTTTGCAGCAGAGAAAGCCAAAAACTCTTTTCTTTTAGTCAAAGATAGAAACAAAATAAAAACAGTACAACTATGAAAAAGACAAAATTCTTCAACCGCTTCGGAATGGTTGCCCTACCTGCCATAGCTGCCTTCATGACTGCCTTCATGGTTTCATGCTCTGATGATGATGCACCTGAGCCGACGCCGACTCCAACTCCGTCAGAGACAATTTCGGCAGCACGCTTCCCGGGTATCACAGATACGGCAAAACTTGCCATGCTCCGCTCCATGCAGGACATCAGCGGTGACGGCAGACTGTATGAGATTAACTACACCGCGGACTACAAGCTTAAAGAAGTAGTCAATTCCGGGCGTACAAACATGCTGCAACTTTTCGGCTATATTCAACATTTGCTTTACGACGAGCAGGTTTCCAGTTCGGCAAAGGTGAAATACGGTGCAGGATGCAGTGCCTTCGCAGTGCCAGAGGCTCGAAGCATCGACTTCCTGATGGGCCGTAATTACGACTTCAAACATGTAGGTCCGGACAGCACTTATCTTGAGACTTCCGCAATCCTTGTGCATACTGCTCCTGTTGGCGGCAAAAAGTCCATCTCTCTTGTCGATGGACTGAATCTCGACTTCCCAAGAGGATTCTATAGTGAGAACGGACCGAAAAACCTTTCGCTCATGATGGGTCTGCCATACGCTGCACTTGACGGTATCAACGAGGACGGCTTCTCAATCGGCATCCTTGCCCTTAACGAGGCACAGACAGACCAGAGGACAGGCAAGAGACGCATTGCCCCGACTGTTATGATTCGTTTGCTTTTAGACAAGGTGTCCACAGTTAAGCAAGCTATTGATACACTGAAAGTTTTCGACATGAGCATGGTAGGTAATGGCAAATCCAACTACCACTTCTTCATGGCTGACGCAACAGGCGATTATGCTATCGTAGAGTACACAAGAGACCCGAAGAACCCGGCAGAGACGAATCCTACACGTTTGGAGATATTCACTAACAACGACTCCCTGCGCTGCGTGACCAACTTCTACGTGTCTCCTACAATGGTAGGCACCAAGGACGGATGGGGCTCTGACCACGGCAAGGCTCGCTATTGGACAATGAGAAATGCCATGCAGGCAAAGAGATACACTTTGAAAGAGGACGATGCTATGGCTCTGCTTAGGGCTGTTTCGCAGCCACCGACAGAGGACATAACCTCCCAAACACAATGGTCGGCACTCTATAACCTGACAGAGCGCACAATGAGGTTAGCTATTCTCCGAGACTACGCCAAAGAGTATAAGTTCAGGGTAGGACAAGTTGGACCTATTAAAGAATAGACAAGACTATGCTACACTATAAGATAAAAGAACTCATGCCTGCCAATGCTCCTCCAAAGGAGCAAAGGCAAGCATCAAGACTGTTGCTTCAACAGCTATTATCTGAACATTACGGCATCGACACCTTGCCTGTCATGAGTATGCGGTTTGGCGGGAAACCATATTTCCCGCAGTATCCGCACATCCATTTCAACCTTGCTCACTGCAAGAATGCCGTCATGGCTGTAATATCTGATAAAAAGGTGGGGTGCGATATTGAAAACGTGCTGGCGGAAGATAGTTTGGACTTGCTGCATGTTGTTTTCAAACAAGAAGATATAGACATCATACTCGCATCAGACAATCCGCCTTTGGAGATGACTAAGTTGTGGACTCGCAATGAGGCATTGGTAAAACATTTTGGTAACATTCCTGATGATCCTACCGATTGGCCGTCACCAATAAACTCACATATTGATATCTTTACCGAATATCGACAAGGTAGTCCTTACGTTTTCTCTATTGCACATTTAGACAATACAGTGTAGTAAATGCGACGCCGAGGGGCGGCGTCGCCACAAAGTGCGTCACTTCATAAAGACTAAGTACACAGCCGCGGCAAGGCAGACGAAGGCGAGGATGTGGTTCCAATGCAATGACTGGCCTTGAAAAAGGATGTTGGCTATGACCGTGAAGACTATCAGGGAAATGCACTCCTGAATGACTTTAAGCTGTACCAACGAGAAAGGCCCGCCATTGCCGTTGAAACCAAGACGGTTGGCGGGTACTTGACAGCAATACTCAAAGAAAGCTATTCCCCAAGAAAGAACAATGACGCCTATCAGCGGCCAGTCGCGACTAATGCCTGACTGCTGCAAGCGCAAATGCCCATACCAGGCAAGCGTCATAAAGATATTGCTCACAATGAGCAACAAAATCGTATATAGTCCGTTCATAATCTGATTTTTTTCAGAAGTCCAGAAGACAGAAGCCCAGAAGTCCGGTCATTACATTGTGCATTAACTCCTGATTCAGAAGTCCAGAAGACAGAAGCCCAGAAGTCCGGTCATTACATTGTGC
The DNA here is from genome assembly GCA_964655685.1 of uncultured Prevotella sp. Classification (GTDB taxonomy): domain Bacteria; phylum Bacteroidota; class Bacteroidia; order Bacteroidales; family Bacteroidaceae; genus Prevotella. The sequence continues at coordinate 31,182 of CAZZNO010000013.1, read as the reverse complement.
ATTAACTCCTGACTCAGAAGCCCGGAAGACAGAAGCCCGG
>CAZZNO010000013.1:18676-31042 GCA_964655685.1 uncultured Prevotella sp. | reverse complement strand
GTCATTACATTGTGCATTAACTCCTGACTCAGAAGCCCGGAAGACAGAAGCCCGGAAGTCCGGTCATTACATTATGCAAAAGCTCTAATCCCATAACTCTAATCACTAATCACATAACTCTAATCTCTATTCTAACTCCCTAACTCCACCTGTGTCTTTGGCCAATTGATAAGGAACAGCTTGTCGGTGGCACGGGTAAAGGCAGTATAAAGCCAATGGATGTAGTCCGGCGTAAGCATGTCGTCGGTCATGTAACCTTGATCTATATAGACGTGCCGCCACTGCCCGCCTTGCGCCTTGTGGCAAGTCACGGCGTAGGCAAACTTCACCTGCAAGGCATTGTAATACTTGTCCTGCCGCAGGGCTTTCATGCGGTCTGCCTTCAAAGGCACGTCCTGATAGTCTTCCATCACATTGTTATATAATGTCTCATTCTGCTCACGAGTCAGCGATGGCGATTCGCTCGTCAGCGTGTCCATTATTATGGTTGTCTCAAGCTCAAAACCATCAAGGTCGGGGAACTGCAGCACAGCCTCAGCAAAATGGAAACCGTACAACTCCTCAAAATGGCGGACACGGCGGACAATGCAGCGGTCGCCATTGGCTATGAAGGCCCCCAACCCCCGCCCCTCCCCTTCAGGGAGGGGAGACAGAGCACCTTTACGAGAAATAGAGTCTGAGGAATAAGAAGAATTTGATAAATAGGAAAAGGCACTTGGTAGTGCAGCCCCACTCCCTGAAGGGGAAGGAGAGATGCTGCCTTTACGCGATGGTGCTCCCTTCCCTGAAGGGGAGGGGCTGGGAGTGGGGTCGTACTTATTCTTCACCACCATCAGCATGTCGCCTCCGCAAAGAGCCTCCTCCCTGTCAAGTATGCTGTTGCGTATGCCTTGGTTATAGATATTTGCCCGTTTGTTAGAGCGAGTTATCACAAGCGTGTCATCCTCGCCCACGGAGTCGTAGCTTGTCTGCAAGCTTTCTATAAGCTCATTGCCCGGCACCACTACGATGTCGGCAAAGCCCTCAAGCTTTATCTTAGGCAGCTGCGTAAGCTCATCGTGGGTTATCATGTTCCTGATAGCCGTGGCATTGTATAAGATACCTGAACGCCTGCCCTGTCTGAGAACCTCGTTAAGGTCGCACTGATAGACACGCATGTTGTAGCCGGCAAGCACCTCTGCCGACAATGCCGGCGACTCCGCCTCGCCCACCGGCGGCAGCTGTGCCTTGTCGCCTATGAGCAGCAACCTGCATCCCTCGCCGCTGTAGACAAACTGCATGAGGTCGTCAAGAAGGCTGCCTGAGCCAAAGCTGCCGCCTCCACTCTCTCCGAAAGAAGGCAAGCCGCTTATCATCGAAGCCTCGTCGGCAACGAACAGTGCATTGTGATACTTGTTGAAATTGATGTCAAAGCTACCGCCAAGCCCTGTATAGCTTTTCTCACGGTATATAGTTCTGTGTATGGTGTAGGCAGGCATGCCGCAGCTTTGCGAAAAAACCTTTGCCGCACGCCCTGTGGGAGCCATAAGCACAAGCTTCTGCCCAAGGCTGCGCAGCGTCAGCACCATTGCCGAGGCAAGCGACGTCTTGCCAGTTCCGGCAGAGCCACGCAGTATCATTACCACATTGGGCTCACGGTCAGCGAGGAAACGTGCAAACACATGCAGCGCAACCTGCTGGTCGGCAGTAGGCGTAAAGCCAAAACGGCTGACTATCCTGTCAATGAACTCCTGAACCTTCATCTTTACCTTATTCCCACTTACCTGAACAGCGAGAAATTGACGCTGCCATAGCTGCGGTGCTCCAAGAAACGGGGCGAAGCCGAAAAGTCATAACTGCCGCCATGCTCAAAGACGAAGATGCCCTGTGGCTTCAATAGTTCATGTTCGAATATCAAAGAAGGTATGGAGGGCAGTTCCTCCAAGGCGTATGGCGGGTCGGCAAAGATTAGGTCGAACTGCTGGTGGCATTTCTTCACGAAGCGGAAGACATCGCCACGAATGAGGATATTGTCCGTTATGCCAATCTTCTTCATGCAGTCACTGATAAAGCGGGCGTGGTCACGGTCGGCTTCCACACTCACTACGGGCTTGCAGCCCCTCGACAGCATTTCAAGCGATATGCTGCCTGTGCCGGCAAAAAGGTCAAGTGCCGATGCTCCTTCAAAGTCTATGTATCCTTTGAGAACATTGAAGATGTTCTCCTTTGCAAAATCCGTTGTAGGCCGCGCCTTGAATGTGCGCGGAATATCGAAATGGCGGCCTTTGTATTGTCCTGTAATAATACGCATATCAAACCTTTAGCCCAAGAAAGTAGTTATCAGGTCAAACGTTATGCCCTCAATCTGCGTGAGCGGGGCGCGGTTGAAATTAGCCGACGGATTCACTACGATAACCACAGAGACATACTTGCGCAGCGTGGCAAGCAGGTTCTCCTTGTCAGGAATGTCTCCCACGATGAAAAGCTCGTCGCGCATCTGGTCAAGAGCCAGCTGCTTCCATACAAAGAGTATGAAATAGACGGCATCCTTGGTGTGGCGCGTGTCATACCGATTGCAGAATACGAAGCGGTTGCGCTCATAGCTGAACAGCTCGAGCGTCCCGTCGTGGAAGTAAGCATAAAGCTTTCGGCGATTGCCAATGAAGCTGCGACGGTGCAAGTAATCCCACACAGGCCGCATCAGGCATGTATAATGCACGTCTTGGTAATGGTCTTCAACGACAAGCTTCAGGTCACGGTTCAAGGCAAACAACGCCGCACAATTCAGCCCTGCCATGACATTGCTCACGACAATGCTGCCCTCCGTGTCGGGAAAGCTGTGCATGTAGAGCGCCTCGCGGTCTTCTTCCTTATATTCCTCTATTGGCACCACGAGAGTTGGCGAGTCCACAAGCACCCTCGCACGCGTCGTCTGACGCTGCAACAGGGGCGAAGTCTTGAAAGCCTCGCGCAGGTTGGCGGCAATCGAGACACCGCTCTTGGCAATATATGGCTCAAAGGCAAGCTGCTTGCCGCTATGCCTGTCAACAATGGCAAAGCTCAGCGAGCTTTTAGCCACACGTATGGTCATCCTATGAGTTTCATTCTCCGTCCCTCTTGCAAGGCGAGACGTGCCATTAGCATCTTGCGTCATCATATTGGTTTTTGTTTCTTTATTCCCAGTTGCCGGCATTGCCGTTCGGCGTTTCCAAGTCGCCAATCTTCAATCCCGGATACCGCCCGGCGGCATTTGCCTCGTCGGTAAGGCTCGCTATCGAGCTTTCGTCAAGCCCGTTGAGATAATCGGCATATTCTGCCCCGCACTCCATCAACGGAACCTGCCTGCCGCTCTTGCCCACGGCTGAAGATGCTTGCAGGCTGAACCTCTTCTTGTTTGAAAAAGGTATATAGCTAAGCGAGTCGGCAAGCAGTCCGCCCTTTGCCAACTCGGCAAACGAGCCGGCATAAGCCCCATGTCTCGCACGGTATCTTTCCTCGGCGGCACGTATCGTGAGCAGCCTCTGCTTGACAACTGCCTCACGCTCCGTACACTGACGCTGAAAACGCATCGGCGCATCTACGCTCAGGAAGCACAACGCCGCAAGGACGAGCACACAGCCCATGAGCAACAACGTGTTGTTTGCTTTTATCTTCATCTCTTGCAAAGTTAGTAAATATTGAGATAACAGACGAAAGATTAAACAAAAAAAGCTAATCGCAACTCCTTAAAACAACTGCACGCAAGGCAAAAGCCTTAAAAAGGCGGCATGAACTCTGCCTTTACCTCGTTAGTGAGAACTTCAGGCTCAGCCCAAAGTCCTGCGTGGTGGTGGGATAGCTGCTGCTGGAAAGCAACGGCGTGTTGGTCTGACGGTCGAGATAGAAACTCATTGACATGAGCTTCGAAAGCGTGTACTCTGCCGAGAACGACAGCTTGAAAGCCGTGTTGCCGCTTGAGGCATTGCTCATGACGGTGGATATGTCGCGCGTGATTGCTGCCTGCTTGCGATAGCTGAGGTCGAGGCGAAGGTTCAGCGCATGATTCATCCGGTTGGACGACTGAGAATTGGTGGTCGATGACTGTCTGTTGGCTGACTGAGAGTCTGAGCGCTGAGAGCCTCTTGCCGCCCTGCGGCTGCCACTGCCCGTAAGCCCGAACCAACGGAAATCGTTTATGCGCCATCCCCAGCCAAGCACCCAGTCCTTGCTCACTGCCTCATTCATCTGCACCGACGTCATCGACAAAGACAGGGCACGCGTCTGCCGATACTCCAACTTGGCGGTCATGTTGTTGAGGAAAGTCACGTCTACACCAAACAACGGCGAGAACGACTCGTTTATTGAAACTGTAGATACGTTGAACATAGAGTTCGGTATCGGATTGCCCGTGGTGGCATCATTGATGAAGCCCATGTTGCCGTCGCCCATGAGCGACATAAACGTAGAATAGCTTTGATAGGCTCCCACGGCATAGATGCTCTTGTAGGAGTGATTCAGGTTGACCGAGCGGAAATGGTCGCGGAACCAAGGCAGATTGCCCAGTCCGCTATAGCGCAACGTCCAGTTTGGCAGCATTTTCCACAACGATGGGAAGATGTCGAGCCCGTCTCCTGTGGCTGTATATGCCGACAGGAACGCAGGCACCATGACATCGGCACTGTATTTGTTCACCCCGCCGTTGGCAGCATCAAACGTCTGTCCGGCAAAGGCAGTGCCTTGCGGATAGACAACTCCTGCATACTTGTTTTCTACGCGCTGGCGGAAAGCGTCAAGCGAAGCGCAGAACTTACTGAATGTCTTCGAACGGAAGCCGTTGTTGGCGTTGCCCATGCCCTCGAATGCCGAGCCAATCGATATGGTCGTCATGGTGAAATTGCCCGTCTGCGTGGTCGGGTTGCCTACATACATATATTGTACGCTCTTTGCCTTCGTCTCCATGCGCGAGGCTGTGAGGTCTATCTTCAGGTTCTTTATCGGCTCCAGCGTGGCTCTCAGCTGTAGGTCGTTGGTGAGGTTGGAGGTGGCAGGCGTTGCCACACTGTCGCTCATAAGCAGCCAGTCGTTGCGCTTTGCCTTGTCTATGTATCCGTCACCCACGAGTCCAAAGGCGAAGTCAAGTCCCGGCGAAAGCACGTGGTTGCCGCGCGTCTGACCGAAAGCGTCGCCAACGGTCGGCATAAAGCCCGGCAACGACATGGCATATTGGTTGCGGTAGCTGACACTCACCGAGCGCACCATCATGGCAAGGCGTGCCATAGTCTGAGCAGTCTTGTACCATTTCTTGTCTTCGAGCGGCGGCAGCGTGACGACCGATATTTTCAGCTTCAATGCCGTGTCGACCTTGTTCTTTATGCGTATCTTGTTTTGGTCTACCTTCCTGAACTTTAGCTTATAGGTTTTGCCGTCCATCGTCTTTGCCGAGACCACTATGCGCTTCGATCTCTTGCCGTGGCTCACCGTTATAGTCGTGTCGGGCAACAGCGTTATCTCCTTCTCGAAAGCATTGCGATTCTTAGGCAGGATTTTGCTCTTTTGCGCCTGTTCTTCCTGCTGTTTTTTCCATGCCTTCACGGCTGCGTCGGCATCCTTGCCGTCCTTCACCGCCTGTTCTCTTACCTTTTTTTCTTCCTCTTGCTGCTTTTTCCTTTCGTTTTCTTTTCTTTGCTTCTGCTGTTTACGCTGCGCATCACTCATGCGCACAGGAGTCTTGTCGAACCTCTCGTTTGCCTTCTTCAGGAAAGGCACAAGATTGTAGAGGCGCACTATGTCGAAATTGCCGTTGAGCTGAGTCTGGCGGTTGTTCGCAATAGTATTGCCAAGCGACGTGCCGTCGTCAAGGTCGGTGCCGCGCACCCAGTTGTAGGTAGCGCTGTAGCTCGCGTCGGCTCGAAGCCACGAGAACGCAGGCAGCAGGTTGAGAGGCAGCTGATAGGATGCCGTGAAGTTCTGCTGATAGTCGAGCGGCGAGCCTAAATGCCTGATGCTTGTCCATACAGAGTCTTTCCAAGCCGTATAACGGTCGGGATAAAGGTCTTTATTGACGGGCGTATATGGCTCCTCTATCTGGGCGTGGGTTGCGCTCTGGAAGTTCATGTGCAGGTTGCGCGTCAAATCCCAACGCAACGAGAACTCACGGTTCCAAAGGAATTGTTCTGAGAAGGTGAGCGGCAACTGCGCATTCTCAGTTGCCTCCATATCGCGCTCTTGCAGCTCATAATAGTTGCGCGTCATCTCACTGTTAAAGCCTACGCTTTGCGGCAACCAGTTGAATCCGAAGCGTCGGGCAATGTCGAGCCACTTGCTCTTGCTCTTTATCTTCTTGAACGGTTCCCATGATTTGAACACCGGCGTCCACTGATAGTTGAGCATTCCCTGCCAAGCGTCTTCGTTCTCATAGACCACGGTCTCGCCTTGCGAGTGCGAATGGCTGTGGCTGTAAGTGAATGAGAAGTTGGCAGGGTCGTAGGGCATGGGGTGCCGTTTGTTCTGTATGCCCACGCGAACATTGGACAAAGAGAAGTTGGTATTGGTTGTCTTCGTCACGGCAATGCTCTCTATAGAGTCTCGCTCCTGCTTCGATGCCGTAGCGTCGAGCGCTTCCTTCAGCTCCATGTCCGTATCAAGCGGATTGTATTTAGGACGGGTCGTGGAACGGCTGACGCTGTAGTAAACCGGAGCCGACACCTTAGCCTTGTCGGGGAAGAACTTGCCAAGTTCAAGACTTGTGGTGAAAGAAAAATCGGTCTGCGAGTCTTGCGTTCGCGAGCTTACGCCGTCTTCCAATCCGCCAAAGCCTTCTGACACATATTTGCCCTGCACGTTTACGGAGCCAAGGTCAGAGAGCTGCACGTTCAGATTGCCATCAGCAGCCCATCCGCCCGTATTGTTATATTCTTTCAAGCGCAGCTCGTTCACCCACACTTCGCCGCTCTTTTGGTCGCCTGCAAGGTTGCGCACGCCTATAATTAAGGTTTTCACTTCGCCAAGCGTCGGATTTCCCATGACGGTAATCTTATTGTTAGGCCGGTCAGCATCGTATGCCACGTAAGGGCGCGTGTACGAGGCTGTGCCGAAGGCGCGGGCTCGGTTGCGTTCTTTCTTAATGTTGGTGAAGACTGAAAGCGGCACGTCGAGCATGTTCTCATCAGGCCATACCAGGCGCACATCGTTGATATTGAAACGATTGTAGTCATTGCGCGGCGCAGTCAACTTTAATGGAATCTCATACTCATAGTAATTGCTCTTATAATCTGAGCCAAGCCTGACGAACACGGCAAGCTGGTTGTCTTGCAGGTTAGTGGTGTTTTGCTCATTGGCATTGGCATGAACGAACATCTGCAAGCGCTTGTACTGGCGCATGTCTATCGTCATGTTTTTATAAACGCACTTCGATTCGCCGGTCGAGAGGTTGTCTACGTTTATCTGCAAAGCCTGCTCGTTTTCCTGTATCTGCGGCTGTCGTGGGTCTGATTCACGGCGTATGCCCGGCGGCACCACGTAGTTCACGGGGCGTTTGTCGTTGTTTTCCTCAATATTGACCGAAGCCGTCGTGAGCGTTCCCGTTTGCGAAGAACTGTTGTCAAGGTTCTGTGTATAGACACGCCACGTGCCCCGCACAAGGTCAAGCGTGGCAAAGCGCATGACTACAGGGCGCTGGAAGCCGGTAAGGAACATGCGCATGAAGCGAATGCTTGAGAAGTCGCTTATGCCCCCTACCCTACGCTCGTATTTGTCTAAAGGTATGCGGAACAAATACCAGCGGAACGTGCCACGCTGGTTGTTGCGAAGCGTGGTAGAAACATCGCGTTCGTCAACAATGTAGTTGCTGCCCACATTCATGTCCTCCGGGCGCAAGGATATATGATATTGGTAATATTTTTCGTATTCGTTCAGCGTATAGTCCTGATTAATGTCCTCTACGTCAGGCCCGCTCTTGTAAGACGTATCATAGCTTTCTGTACGGCTTTCGTTGTCAGGCGAATTGCCCTGCGGATTGTTGATATACTTATAGCGACGGAGTATGCTTGCCTGCATACGATCGTAATCGCTGCCGCGGAAATAATGGTAATCGTCATTGGCAGGGTCAGCCCAAATAGAATCGAACACGGCTTGGTTCACTTTGCCCTGTATCTGCTTCAGGAAGTCCTGGTAGCTCTCAAACTGCTGCTCTTCCTGGTCATTAAGTCCGTTGAAACCTACGTCTTGTAAGGCACGACTGCCCTTCGTAGTAGCGAAAGCGTATGTCACGGTCGATTGGGTCGGTATCTTGCCCCACTGCGTATAGGTGAAGTTCTGCGAGCCGTCTACGGGCATTCCGCTTTCATAGAACTTCTTGCCGTCACGCAACACGTCCTCCGACACTTCGCCAAGGTTTATATAAAAGTCGCCGCCGGCATTGGTGTCGCCGTTTTCCCGATTATGGATGAACGGGTCGAGCAGCCAAAACTCTATGTATTCTATGTTGGCGGTTTCGAAGTCGCTGGTGTCCAACTTACGCATCATGCCTCCCCAGTGCTGCAACGGGTTGCGCAGCGTGCCGTCATAGTTGAGGTCGGGGTTAAAATTATATGGGCCGCGCTCATTAGGATAAAAGGCTATGTTCATAGCCGATATGGTGGAAACGGCTCCTGTATATACATCCTGCTCGCGGTTAGGGAACAGCTCGCTCACATACCATTCGCGCACGTAAGGATCGCTGAGCTGATTGAGGTCGCTCTTGATATGCGACGGCGTGAGCGATGACGAGCGACGCGTAAACAGCGGGTCTATGGTGTACCAAGCCATCTGCGAACGGTTGAAGCCCGAACGGAGCGTGGCTTTATCATTGTATTCGCTGAAAGTAGAAGGAACGCTCGACAATATCCATTGCGTTGGCTCCATTACACTAATCTTATCGGTGGTGCTCTCAAAATCGTCTATATAAGACGCATTGTCCTGCGTGCCATGAGACTGCCCTGCAAAGAGCTTGGCAAACTCGCCGGTGAAGCTGATTTGCGAAGGCTGGGTAAGATGTAGGAAAGGCAGCTTGTCGAGCATGTTGGTGAGTGCCTGACTCTCGTGTTTCCAGTTTACATTAAAACCTATGAGTGTGTTGTTGACCGGCTCGGAGCCCATCGAGACCTTGTTTGTAAGCGATTGCTCGCCGAGATGCTGGAATGTTCCTGAGAGCTGGAAGTTCTTCGAGAAGTCGTATTGCCAGTTCATGCCGAACATGGTCTTGCGTTCCTGAGAATAGTCTGATTGGCTTTCGAGCGAGACATTGACATTGGTTCCGGCATCCAGGATGCTCTTGTTAAGAATGGTCACCTCATTTGCATTGTAGTCAACACTATAGTCAACGCCTTCCGTGAGGGTCACGCCACCTGCCGTCACCACCACTGAGCCCTCGGGCACATTGTCCATGCCGAGGGAAATAACGTTTGAGTTGGTGCCTCGATACTGGCCTTGCAACAGATATTTGTCTTTTTCCGCTATCTGCTTCGCCACCGTCTTTGTTGAATCATAAAGCTCTGTGAAGGCATACTTGCGGGCGTTTTCCGCCGACACGCCATGCTGGACGAGATAATTGTACATATAGCTGCCAAACGGCTCAGCCACAGGGAAGAACACGCGCCCGTTGCTGACGGTGTAGCCATCCACATAGTCGAAGTAGCCATTGGAGTGCGGCTTGTTGTTATTGTCAAGACGGTCGGCACCGAGAACCTTTATGATGGTGGAGCCTTTTACCTGCTGCTCAGGTATATAAGAAAGGTAAACGCCCGTGGTGTCGCTTTGATATTTCACGTCCAAGCGGAACCTGTCTCTCTCTACCGTAGAGGCAAGATAATATACATTCTTCATCATCAACCGCCAGTTGCCCTGCGACGGGTTGTTGCTGGTGTTCTTCAGCGACTTCACGAAAAGAGCCTGCGAGACATCGGTTATGTCACTCGCAAATTCGCCCACCTGGTAGGTGCGACCGCCGTATGTATATTCATAAGCCACAGCAAGCACCTGGTCGGTTTGCAGCGAGCTGCGCAAGGAGACGTAGCCGAGGGCGCTGTTCACGGTATATTCAGACGAATTGAGCAGGCGCGCGCTTTGCAGCTTCTCATAGTCGGTACCGCCCACGAGCCCTCCTCCGTCAAGCACCGAAGATGCCTGGTCAATGTCGCGGGCGGCGGCATAGCTGCCCGTCATTGCCTCATATTCGCTGTTGGCGTTGTTTGCCGGCACCGGCGAAGCATTGAGCGTCCAGCGCGTATTGCTTACGGTGGCATTTTCGCCAAGGTCGGTAAGCGCTATTATGTTTCGGGTATTGGATGTATTTCCGGTCTTGTTGGTCACCCAAATCTCCACACGGTTTATGGTCACGCCCGTAGCCAGATTGGGCAGTTTGCTCATGCCGGCGTCGTAATGCTCACGGAAATACTGCGAGAGGAAGAAGTGACGGTTTTCTTCATAGTCGGCGGCATCCATCTCGAAGCTCGTCGTCTGCTTGCCGCCCTTCGACGACACGCTTTTCGACGTGCTCTTTTTCTGCGATGCAACAAGCTGAAGCTGAAGCTTGCCAAACTGCATGTCGGTGCGCAAGCCAAACAAGGAGCTTGCACCCTGCACGAGCGACGAATTGGACGGGAACGACACGTTGCCTGCCTCGACAAGCTTTATAATCTCGTCTTCCTTGCCATCATACTTCAGCTTCATGTTCTGCGAGTCGAAATCGAACGTTGCGTCGGTATTATAATTAAGGTTCATGTTGACCTTGTCGCCCACTCGCCCGTTCATGTTGAAGTTGATTTTCTCATCAAAGTCCATCGTCGTCTTCTTGCGCGAGCGCACCGGCAGCGACGGATTGTCGATGTTCTTATAGGTTGCGCCAAACTTCAGCTCGGCGGTTCCCTGAGTCTTGATGCGCACGCCGCCCGGACCGAAAATCTTTTCAGCCGGGCCAAGATCGAAGTGCATGTCGGAGAAATCAAATTTCTCCTTACCCTTAGCCTTGTATATCTCGTCGTTCTTTGAGCGGAAGAAAGCGTCTCGCCCGTTCTTCTCGCTCCATTTCATGTATTCTTCAGGAGTCATCATTATGGGCGCGGCAAGCCACGTAGAGCCTATGCGCGTGCCGATGATGTATCGGTTTATGGTGTCGTTGTAGGTGACCTCATACTTTATGCCGTCCGGCCTGTCGAGGTCCATTGCGCTTTGATTGAGGTCATCCCAAGTGATGGGCACGGTTTTCTGTATTTTCCAGCGTGGATGAAGCAGGCTGTCGGGAATGGTGTCTGTGTCGAGAATGACTATGTCGTCAGCGCTTGGCACGCCCTGCCGTTGCCCTCCGCCGTTTTGCGCAGCTGATGGCGCACCCTGGCGCGCAGGGCGGTTTGACTGGCCCTGACGTGTGGGGTCTACCTGCCCACGACGGCTTGGATCCACTTGGAAAAGAGACACAACGGCAGCATAGCTCACCATTGTAATGATGAGCAACAAAAGCGAAGCTATGTTTCTTTTCCTCATAAAAAACTTTCAATAGCCCTGCAAGAAGGAAACTACTTTATTCTTTTCAGCGCTTCCTTTACCACCATCTCAACCGCAATCGAAGGCTGTTCTGCCATGATTTGGGTGACGACTTTGGCAGACGGAGCCGGCGAGAAGCCAAGCATGGTAAGTGCCGACACTGCCTCGTCTCTCACCGTGGCATCCACCTGCGGCCCCTCAACCTTTGTAGGCGACACATGCAGCTCGTCGGCAATGCCCGTTGAGACAATTTTGTCCTTCAAGTCAACAATGATGCGCTGAGCCGTCTTCAAGCCAATGCCCTTTACGCCTTTTATCAGTTTTTCGTTTCCGTTGGCTATCGCGTTGCAAAGCTCTGCCGGCGACAGGCTCGAAAGCATCATGCGCGCGGTGTTTGCACCCACGCCCGACACAGATATGAGCATGCGGTAAAGCTCGCGCTCCTGCTTTGTGGCAAAGCCATAGAGCGTGTAACTGTCATCGCGACCGCCTGTCACGAGGTTCTCATGTACATATAGTTTGACCTCCTTTTTGCCTTGTATGGCAGTATAAGTGTTGAGCGAAATGCTGAGCGCATAGCCCACCCCGCCTGCTTCTACTACGGCAAGCGCGGGAGTAAGCTCAGCCAGCTCGCCCCTGACATATTCTATCATGCAAATTTATTTTATGCGTTATAACGTATTTAATAAACGTCGCGCCTGTTATTTTATTGTATAAAAACTTGCCTTATGATGTGCTAATTTCTGCGCTTGTTGCTTTTTTGACAATTTTCACGCACATGAAAAGCGCATGCTCCAGAAATCGGCAGACGAGTCTCCAACCCACGTACGGCGCACGTGGCTCCTACGCACGCCGCACGTGACTACTACGCACGCCGTACATAGCTCCTAC
>CAZZNO010000013.1:0-18576 GCA_964655685.1 uncultured Prevotella sp. | reverse complement strand
CGCCGTACGTAGCTCGCATGTACAGCGTGCATAAGTTTCCTTCACGACGTAAAGACGAATAAAAATCCTCCATTCTCTTTCTTCATTCTACGCAATCTGCTGACTCTAAGACGTTTGCAAACCTGTTCGCCGTCGGCGTATTTGGAGCCAAGCGCCTTCCTGTTTTCAAATATGCGATTCCCAAAGGGGGTGCTGTAAATAAAAAACAATAAAAATAAACATAAAAGTTTGAAGTTAGAAAGAAAAAACGTATTTTTGCAACGTAATATCTTAAAAAGACACTTAAGTAGAACAAATGAAAAAAATCAGAGCAGCCGTAGTGGGCTACGGCAACATCGGACACTTCACAGTGCAGGCTTTGGAAGCCGCACCCGACTTTGAGATTGCCGGCATCGTGCGCCGCCAGGGCGACAAGGACAAACCATTGGAACTTTCTCCATACGAGGTTGTTGACGACATACAGAAACTGAAATACGTAGACGTAGCCATCCTCGCCACGCCTACACGCCTCTGTCCGAAATATGCAGAAGAAATAACGAAGCTCGGCATCAACACCGTTGACAGCTTCGACATACATACCTCCATCCTCGACTATCGCACCAAGCAGATGGAGAACAACAAAAAGACGGGCACCGTGAGCGTTATCTCTGCCGGATGGGATCCGGGCTCTGACAGCGTCGTGCGCGTGCTGATGCAGGCTCTCGCACCGAAAGGACTGAGCTACACCAACTTCGGCCCTGGCATGTCTATGGGTCACAGCGTCGTGGCTCGTTCGAAGAAAGGCGTGAAGAACGCGCTCTCTATGACCATTCCCTTGGGCGAAGGCATACACCGCCGCATGGTCTACGTGGAGCTGGAGGACGGCGCAAAGCTGGAGGACGTAACCCATCAGCTGAAGGAAGATGACTACTTCGCACACGACGAACTGCACGTGTTCGCAGTAAAGAGCGTAGACGAAGTGAAGGACATGGGTCACGGCGTACACATGACACGCAAGGGCGTGAGCGGCAAGACGCAAAACCAACGCATGTCGTTCGACATGAGCATCAACAACCCTGCCTTGACAGGACAGGTGCTCGTAGACGTGGCACGAGCCACCATGCGCCTGCAGCCGGGCTGCTATACGATGCCCGAGATTCCCGTCATCGACCTGTTGCCAGGATCGAGGGAGGATGTCATCTCCACATTGGTATAAGAAACTAAATACTTACTCTTTACCTTAAAGACTAAAACCAACAGCAGGGGGCTGCAACCATAGCCCCCTGCTGTTTTTAAACATTGCTCATGATTTACATCCTCACCCTCTTAGGCATTGCCGTAGGCATGGCAATAGGTTATCTCGCAGCCCACGGCAGCATGGCAAAAACAAAGGCCGAAGCCGGCATGGCGCAGCAGAATTGCGACAGGCTGCAAAGTGAGCTTGCTGCAAGTCAGGAGCAAGCAAAAGAACTTGCCGAGGAACGCACAGGGCTCGTGGCAAAGCGCGACGTACTGCAATCGCAGCTCAACGCCATGCAAGACTCAATAAAGACGCTTAAAGAAGACTATGCCGCACGCATTGCCGAACTGAAAGAGCAAGGCGAAGCCACGGTGAATGCAATAAAAGAAGACGCAGCCAAGCAGAAAGCGGAGTTGCAGGCACACTACCAGCAGCAACTCAATGAGTTCCACTCACAGCAGAGGGACCAGATGGAGCAACAGTCGAAGCTCATTAAAGAGCAAATAAATTCTGCATCCGAAGAAATACTCAAAAAGCGGTCGGACGAACTTTCAACGGCAAACAGGGAACAGCTCAACGTGATTCTGAATCCGTTGAAAGACAACCTGCGGCAAATGAAAGAGGCTGTAGAAAAGAGCGACCGCGAGCACACCACGTCGATGGAACGGCTCGACGCCTCTATAAAGGCAAACCTAAAGCAGGCTCAGGAAGTAGGTGAACGGGCTGACAAGCTGGCTCAGGCTTTGACTTCAGAGAACAAGGTGCAGGGCAATTTCGGCGAATTGCGGCTGCGCACGCTGCTCGAAAACATGGGGCTGGAGGAAGGCGTACAGTTCGAAGAACAGGCTACCATGAAGGACGCTCAGGGCAGCACCCTTACGGAAGAAGGCGGCCACCGCATGATACCCGACGTAATACTGCACTTTCCTGATAATCGCGACGTTATAATAGATTCCAAGATGTCGCTTAAGGCATTTGAAGACTATTATAATGCCGACACCCAAGAAGCCAAGGACGAGGCTCTGAACAGGCACATCGCGTCGGTACGCAACCACGTGAAAGAGCTTGCTCACAAAAACTATAGCAGCTACATAAAGACCGGCAACAACAAGCTCGACTTTGTCGTGATGTACATTTACTCTGAGAGCGCAGTGCAGCTGGCTCTTGCCAACGACCCTTCGCTGTGGCGCGAAGCCTATGACCAGGGCGTAATTATATCGGGCAGCCAGAACCTGTACATGATGCTGAGAGTGCTTGAAATGACATGGCGACAGACAAGACAGGCGGAAAATCAAGACAAGATAATGGATGCAGCCAATGAGCTTGTGAACCGTGTGCAGATGTTTTACGAGAGGTTCAGCAATGCCGATGACCTGCTCGGAAAGACTCAAAAGGCTTTTGACGAACTTAAAAAGACCACCGCCCCAACAGGCAAAAGCATAGTTACGGCGGCAAACAAACTCATAAAGTTCGGGGCAAAAGAAAACCCTAAGCGGAAGTTGCGCCTGCCAAAAGGCGAAGGCGATGACGAAGAAAGCCTGCCTCCCACCGAAGACAAGCAATAATGCATAAAACGTCCAAGCTTATGCACTATTATTTTATTAAAGTTTGAAATAAACTAAAGAAATCTGTCAATGGTAAGGGTATATGAAATCTTTTGAGTAACTTTGTGAACCAATTTGAACTTAAAAGAACTTGCTTTATGAGACAGCAACCCACTTTCTGGCTTGAAGTCAGGAAAGATTACATCATTGACAATTATGACAACCTTTTACCATATCTTAGAGGCTATCATTATGACGGACTGCTTGAAGAAAAAGACAGCGATTTCAATAAGACATTCAGATGCCTTAAAGGAGTTATCGACGACATTTTGCATTCAATGGACAATGACACCATTTACAAACAAGTAGCAAAGAGTTGGGACGATGAAAAGCTGAAGAGAAACGTCGGGCTGATGGCTGCATATCTTTTGGCAGCCCAGAAAAAGAGCCTATATGATAATGGAGCGCTTGCTGCGCTTTGCGATATTTTGCTTACAATAGAAAAGACTCCTGACGACGGACTGCTTGGCAACTTGCTGCATGTGGTGCAATGCTGTACGGCAAACAGAAAAGTCGTGACCTATGGCTTTACATGGGACGACGTTGAAAGCATTCCCCAATTTTCTTCATTATCGCTTTTTTGCCAGAAAATAAGCAAGACGGTTTTCAGAGACTCGGAAGATGACGACGATTATAAATATCTTGAAGGCAAGGGACTTTTGGTGGTTAGCAAGTCAAAAATGGCTTTGGTGCCAATGAACAAAGCCGATTATGACAAAAACGACTTACAGCCACAAATAAGCCTCCCCATAGGGCTTGACGTGCTTGTGCCTAAATTGGAAAAGACTAACAAGACTGATTTCCCGGAGCTTATCGACACATGCGGCGACATTCTCAGAAGCCTCGACAACATTACGCCAAGCATAAAGAAAGAGCTAAAGACTTACGAATTCGGCGATGAGCTGACTGTACGCATAACATCAAACAAATATGGATATGTAAACTGCGAAAGCATTGACCCGGGATACAATAAGGAAAGTGGACTTATTTTCATACCTTTCAAGCTTTTCAATTATTTTCAAGACAGCTTTACAGTTACCAAGGAAAGCATTACCAACAGCCTCAGAATAGGCGACACCCTGAAAGTGCGCAGGCAGGACAATGAGCACTGCCCGTTCATACTCGACGCTAAAATCATCAGGGACTTCGTTTCTGCTTACATTGAAAGCATGGAGCCCCATACTTGCGATGCCGTTCATGTGCAGGCATACGCAAATGGCGCCGGACACAGATGGCTTACAGACAACGGCATCTTGGTGAATATCCTCGGAAAGCCAACCGAGGAAACGCAACAAGCCATAGACAACGACCTGCCTGTGCGCATACGCATAAATGAGTCGAAAAAGGATAAAAGCGGCAACTGGGTGGTGAACGGGAAATATGCCTTCAACGAGTCTGCCGGCTTTGAAGGCACTTACAACGAATTCATGAACATGGCAAGGGACAATTTCATCGAAGCGTTGCTCGACTATTACTATGTAGCGCCCGAAGATGTCGTTCCTTTGAAGAAAGCCACCGAAGCCTCAGACACTGCCATTCCGTTGCTTATCAACATTCTTTATAGAAGCGCGCAAATTACAGGCGACACCGTTCTGAGATACAAAAGCCTCTTTGCAGCCCGTTTTCTTGCAACTGTGATTTCTGAAACAGAAAGCACGGCTTTCCTACGGCAACAAATGCGTTATCAGGATTGTCTGGTACATTTTGCCCTCGGTGATGAAACTGCTTCAACATTGAAACTGCGCGAAGATGATGACCTGCCTGAGCTGGAAACGATAGAAAACGAGAAAAAGATTGTGGAACAACTCAGCAAATACCAGGACATGAACGTCGAAAAACTTAGGCTCAGACCTGGGCACGAGGTAAACATAAACTACCTTGCAGAGATGATTGGAGCATCTAACGTGATGCTTGGAAAGCTGGAGCCGGCAGAAATGAACCGCATAAAAAAGAGCATCGCAGACTATCTGGGGGTTGCTGACATTTACCACAACATAAACCGCGACCACACCGATTATGGTGACGAAAGCGATACCTTGGAGTTCAAAACCTCAATAGTATATCCGCCAAACAACAACATGAAGCCCGACCTCTTTGCGCAGAAGTGGGCTATACTGCGCGCCGTATGCGGATTCCTGAACACTGTGACAGGAGGCGAAATATTGCTTGGCGTAAATGACAACGGCATGGCATGCGGCTTGGCAAACGACATGCAGTATCTCTACACACGCCATTTTATCGGGAACCAGACTATGGATAGCTATCGCAGATACGTGAAAAACATCATCGACAATGCTTTCATTGACAATCACAAAGTTTCCGGTCTCGACATTACGTCACCTCGAATAAGCTATGTCATAGAGCACAGCAACGAAGGCGACGACCTTTTGCGCATCCAAGTACACCCTTACGAATACGGCATCGTGTTGTTCAAGGACGACTACTTGCCAGAGGGTACGGCACGCTCTTATTACCGCACGAGTGGTGCAAGCGTAAAGATGGATGACAAACTAATGCAGCAGGTGATGGACAAAAAAGGATTGAAGAAATAAGATTCTCATTTCTCGCCCTTCGTCTTCAACGTTATCACATTGATTTCCGGCCATGCGCCAAGACGGAAAGGCACCGTGCCGCCAATGCCTGTAGAAACATAAAGCATGGAACCGCCTTCTTCATACTTGCCTCCCCATTCCTGATAGGCAATCTTTGAAGGCGACAGTCTGCCAACCCTCATTTGTCCGGCATGGGTATGCCCTGACAACGTGAGGGCTATGTCCGTCTGATGGAGCACGCCACGCCGCCAATGGCTTGGGTCATGGCTTAGCAGAATCTTGAACATGCCGCGCGGCAATCCTGCCATAGCCTTCTTTAAGTCTCCATAATCGGGGAATGGCGGACGACTGATGTTCTCTACGCCTATAATGGCAATAGGCTCGCTGTCAGGACGATGTATAAGCACATGCTCATTGAGCAGAAGCTTCCAGCCTATCTTGCTTTCAAGATATTTGAGAACAGTTTGGTTCTTTTCTATAGTGCGTTCTTCCTTACCAGGCACATATTCACAATAATCGTGATTGCCCATAATGGAGTAAACGCCATCCGGCGCCTGTATCTGTTTAAGTGCATGCTGGAAAGGAATAACCTCATCTGCCGACACATTTACAAGGTCGCCCGTAAAGACTATCAGGTCGGCATGTTGCGCATTGACGAGCCTGACAAGCCTATCTATGAACTTACGGTTATGCAAGTAAGTGCCGATATGGATGTCGCTCAATTGCAATACCTTGTAGCCATCAAAGGCTTTTGGCAGCAGTGGAGAGACGCATGTAGCACGGCGCACGATGACATGCCGCCAACCGAAAAAGAAGCCGTAAGCCATCAGTAGCTCCCAAGCCAAGGGCAAAACCAAAGCTATGCGCCAACCCGTGAAAGGCAACAAGGCAAGGAAAACAATACCCGGCAGAAGGAACAAAAGAAAACCGCCAACCGCAAGACGCATGCGGGCGTTATGGCGAAGCTGTATTTTCATGTTTATGGATTTTTAAGGCAAAGATAATGAATTTCTATCAACTAATGCGTAAATTTGCAAACGATTTCATTAATATTAATAAGGATAAAGGAATGATGAAGAATTTCACTCTTATTGCTGCCTTCTCGCTTGTATTGCTCACCAGTGCCATGCCAACTGGAGATGGTGTCATAACTAAGGAGGGCAAAACATCAATCGTCAACACTACTTCACTTACAAAGAACGTTCGAGGATTTGCCGGACCAACTCCTGTGAAGATATACATCAAAGGTAACAAGATACAAAAGGTTGAAGCCTTGAAAAACAAAGAGACTCCACAATACTTCACCCGTGCGAAGGCAATACTTGCAAAGTTTGAAGGTGCCACAATAAGCAAGGCTGAGAATATGCAGGTGGACGCAAAGACTGGCGCTACATTCTCAACAAAAGCCTTGGTAAAGAACGTGCAAGAAGGCGTGAAATACTACAAGGCACACAAATAATTACAGCTTAAAGATTGCGACCAGAGGCAAATGGTCGCTAAATCCTCCAATATAGCGAGGGCCAAGATACGTGCGGCGGGGTTTCACTCCGCCGTATTTTTTATCCTTCTCAAGAAGGAAAGGAGCGTCATTTATATGGCAATCCATCAATAATGATGCCATCCGAGGATTGCAGAAAATATGGTCAAGGCTGCCCCATGCGCCGTGGTAGCGATACGTACCCTTAGCCCCATTGCTGCCGTGGGCACTAAGTGACACCTCTTTCATGCTATGCTCTATGAGCATTTGCAATGAGGCATCGCCTGAATAATCGTTGAAATCGCCTGCCACAACAACAAGTGGTTGGGCGCAAGCACTGAATACAGAGTCGATTGCCTCGCACAATTGTTTGGCAACGCGCATACGGTAGGGCATGGTTGAAGCCTCTCCACCGGCACGGCTCGGGGCATGTACGGCAAACACATGCAGCGTGTCTCCATTAATTATTCTGCCTGAAGCATAGAGAATGTCTCTCGTAGGACGCATGCCTTTCAAAGGCTCTATACGTATGGAATGATGGTTGATAAGCTGAAAAGAGAAAGGGGAATAAAGTAACGCCACGTCTATGCCGCGCAAGTCAGGGCTGTCAGTCATTACATATTCGTAGCGCACATGACGCAAAGGCGACCTCTTGGTAAGGTCGCGCATAACCGAATCATTCTCAACTTCAGTCAAGACCACAAGGTCGGGCAGCCATTGCAAGGTATCGCTTTCGCCGCACGACATTATGGTCTGGTTTATATGGTTAATCTTCTTCCAGTATCTTGAAGGTGTCCATCTGTGGCTTGAAGTAGGAAGAAACTCCTCATCCAGCTTCAAGCTGTCATGCCGTGTGTCGAAAAGATTCTCGCAATTCAACTCCACGATGGTAAAGATGACAAGAAGAAGATTTAGCATAAAGACTCTATTAATCGTCTACTGCAAACAAAGGATCTTCCGGCATTACCATCGTAGGCTTCTGCTCTGCCTCTTTTTGCAATTGCTCTGGCACATATTTCCTGTTGACAACCAAGCGGAACATATACTCGTTAAACCAACGGTTAGTCATGATGAAACAACCCTTTTGCCCACTGTCGGTACCCCAACTGTTCTCTACTTTCCATTTCAACGGATTGCCATTGGCATCAAGATCAACAGCTGTCAACGTCATGGCATGAGTAGAGCCACTGTCGAAAGTGCTTATGCGGTCTGCCTTGTTCATTGGGAAAGTAGTGCCGAACAACGTACCATAGTCATAAATCCCTACGTCAGCATAACCAAGTTTGCGGTCGCTCTGCTTGCCCACGTCATAGCTTGAATAGAGCTTGTGGCCGTCCTTAAGAGATGCTATGGCAAGCTTCGCAATTTCCTCCATAGGCAAGTTAAGGTATTTCCAGTTATGTCCGTCATAAGTATGGCGGTCGTATTCCACCTCATAAGTCTTGTGGTAAGGACGGCGCGGGTCGTTCATTACCATAATGAACGTGCCGTTAAGAGTATGACCGACAGTTTCGTCATAGAAAGACTTAGGAGTATATGTCTTAGCCTCACCAACCTGCTTGCCATCCTTGTCGCGGAAAGCATAAGTAAATTCCTTGACAGGCTCGCCAAGCGTCATAGACAGCATGTGGTATACAGTGCCCAGCATCTCAGTTTTGCGCTTCGCTATAGCCTGCTCTTTCTTTCCGTCTGCTACCATGCGGCGCAACTCAAGACCATACTCACGCAGTTTGGAAGCTATAAGCCTCGACATACGCGTAGTGTTGTCGCTGCTATAGGTCTCAGGCATCACCGACATTGGCACGAGTCCGTATTTCTCAGCAAGATCGGCAACACCGCAGAACGTGCCACCATCGTTGAGAGGACTCTTGAAGAAGAACTGCACACGCGGGTCGTCAATAGGCTTGCGGGCGTTGTCAATGGTGCCTTGCAACATAAGGTTTGCCTTTTCCAACTGGTCATAGAAGAAAAGATAAGCCTGCGAAAACTCCACCGTCTGCTTCTGGTCGTGAGCCAAAGCATAGTTGGCACGAAGCACGTTCAGCCCGGAAAACATCCAGCAACGGCCGGAACTTTTCTGGTTGTGTATGCTCTGCTTTGGAGTTTCAACGCTGAAATAGCCGTCCATAGCAGCCACTTCTTTATAGTTTTTTGCCAAATCATCAATATTGTTTTGCGCAATAGCGTTGGCAAGAGCTTTTTCTGCACCCGATGCAGGCTGGCTCTTTGCAATCTCTTGAAGCATAGCCGTAGAGATGCCACCATTCTTGTTAATACCTTGTGCGTTCATGGCTGTCATTCCGAGCAACAGACATACGCTGACAATCAGTTTTCTCATCGTGTTGTTGTTGGTTTTTATATGGTTTATATTGCTTGTCATTTGCAAAGTTAAGCATTATGCAACAAATTTGCAAAAACATTTCTTTCTTTCTGTTGAAAGAACTAAAAAATACATTATTAAAGCCATAAAGGACACTGGATTATCAATTATTTTTCATAAATTTGCAACATTAGTTCAACTCTTAATACCTTTATTTTTTTATTATGGATAACATACCTTCTATCTTCTGGCTTGTCCCCATAGCCTCCGTGGTAGCACTCGGCATGGCATGGATGTTTTTCAGCACTATGATGCGTGAGGACGAAGGCACTCCACGAATGCGTGAAATTGCCGAATACGTTCGTCGAGGCGCAATGGCTTATCTTAAGCAGCAATACAAAGTAGTGCTGATTGTGTTTATAATTCTTGCCGTCATCTTTGCCATTATGGCATACGGCTTCAACGTACAAAACCCGTGGGTGCCGTTTGCCTTCCTCACAGGCGGCTTCTTTTCAGGGCTTGCAGGCTTCTTCGGCATGAAAACAGCAACCTATGCAAGTGGGCGTACTGCTAATGCCGCACGCAATGGGCTCGACAAGGGACTGAAGATAGCCTTCCGCTCAGGTGCCGTAATGGGGCTGGTTGTTGTAGGGCTCGGACTATTGGATATTGCTATATGGTTTCTGATTCTGAATGCTTTCTACAGTGGCACTAATGCCGCCCTCATCACTATCACCACCACAATGCTTACCTTCGGCATGGGCGCATCAACCCAGGCTTTGTTCGCACGCGTAGGCGGCGGCATATACACAAAGGCAGCCGATGTGGGTGCTGACCTCGTGGGCAAGGTGGAAGCAAACATACCTGAAGACGATCCCCGCAACCCTGCTACCATTGCCGACAACGTGGGTGACAACGTGGGTGACGTAGCCGGCATGGGAGCCGATCTATATGAGAGCTATTGTGGAAGTATTCTCTCCACAGCCGCCCTTGGCGCAACAGCTTTTGCAACTGCCTCTGGCGACATGCAGTTGCGTGCCGTCATTGCCCCGATGCTCATAGCCGCAGTGGGAGTATTCCTAAGCCTTATAGGCATCTTTATGGTTCGGACAAAGGACGGCGCAACCATGAAAGACCTGCTCCATTCACTTGGTCTTGGCACAAACACGGCATCAGTACTCATTGCCGTGGCAACATTTGCCATACTCTATTTCCTTGGCTTGGACAACTGGCTGGGCATTTCTTTCAGTGTAGTCACCGGACTTGCGGCAGGAGTTATAATAGGTCAAAGCACAGAATATTACACTTCACAAAGCTATAAGCCTACGCAAGGCATCGCCGCATCTTCTGAGACCGGCGCTGCAACGGTCATCATAAAAGGCATAGGCACAGGAATGATTTCCACTTGCATCCCTGTCGTTACAATCTCCGTGGCTATAATGCTAAGCTATCTTTGCGCCAACGGCTTTGACTTGTCCATGAGCGCACAGTCTATACAGTCGGGTCTCTACGGCATAGGCATAGCTGCCGTGGGCATGTTGTCTACTCTCGGCATCACGCTTGCTACCGATGCCTATGGCCCTATAGCCGACAATGCCGGCGGCAACGCCGAGATGAGCGGACTGGGCAAGGAAGTGCGCCAGCGCACAGACGCCCTTGATGCTCTTGGCAACACCACGGCAGCCACTGGCAAGGGCTTTGCCATAGGCTCAGCTGCCCTCACGGCTCTCGCCCTTTTAGCATCGTATATAGAGGAAGTTAAGATAGCAATGGCACGTGCCGTAGAAGGTGGCAGGCAATTCATGGACAGCGTGGGCAACACCTTTGACCCGACAACAGCAACCATGTCCGACTTCATGCAGTTCTTCCAAGTAAACCTGATGAACCCGAAGGTTCTTGTCGGAATGTTCATCGGCGGCATGGTGGCATTCCTTTTCTGCGGTCTCACAATGGGTGCTGTAGGGCGCGCGGCAGGCAAAATGGTTGAGGAAGTGCGTCGCCAATTCCATACGATAAAAGGAATACTTGACGGCACAGGCACTCCAGACTACGGCCGTTGCGTAGAAATATCCACTCGCTCAGCCCAACACGAGATGATAATACCGTCTCTGCTCGCCATCATCATACCAATACTCGTGGGCTGTATTCTCGGCGTGGCAGGCGTTCTCGGCCTGCTTGCAGGAGGCCTTGCAACAGGATTCTCGCTGGCTGTCTTCATGGCAAACAGCGGCGGAGCCTGGGACAACGCAAAGAAAATGGTCGAAGAAGGCAATTTCGGTGGCAAAGGCTCAGAGCAACATAAAGCCACAGTCGTGGGCGACACCGTGGGCGACCCGTTCAAGGATACGTCAGGTCCATCGCTCAACATCCTTATCAAGCTCATGTCTATGGTCAGCATAGTCATGGCAGGACTTACAGTGGCATTGGCATAGAATAGCCCTTAAACTTTAAGCGCATTGCCGGCAAACTTTTGCCGCATTGCCTCAAAACTTTTATCGCATCCCCCTAAAGCTTTCAACGCATCGCCTTAAAGCTTTAAGGGGATTGCCATATCGTCGCAAGCAGGTTAAGGCTTAAACGGCAAAGCAGCATAGTTTTGACCATAAGACAACGCTTTACCGGCTCTTTTTCTGCATAACTAAACAATATTAATGTTAAAAAGCCAATTCCTGCTAAAAATTGCTTACCTTTGCAAGGTTAATGCAAACTATGAGCATGGACAAAAAGAAATTCGGACTCTTAAGCCAAATACAATACCCATCTGACTTAAGGAAACTGGCAATTGACCAGCTTCCCGAAGTATGCCAGGAGCTTCGCCAAGACATCATCGACGAAGTGTCGGTCAATCCCGGCCATCTTGCTTCAAGCCTTGGAGCAGTTGAACTGACTGTTGCCCTGCATTACGTATTCAACACACCCGACGACCGCATCGTGTGGGATGTAGGCCATCAGGCTTATGGCCACAAAATTCTTACCGGCCGCCGCGACCGTTTTTGCACCAACCGCCAGCTTGGAGGCCTTTGCCCCTTCCCCACCCCAATGGAAAGCGAATACGACACTTTTACCTGCGGACATGCGTCAAACAGCATTTCCGCGGCTCTCGGTATGGCTGTAGCTGCACGCAAAACCGGACATGCCGACCGCCATGTAGTGGCTGTGATAGGCGACGGAGCCATGAGCGGCGGGCTCGCCTTTGAGGGATTGAACAATGTCTCGTCGACTCCGAACGACATGTTGATAGTGCTGAACGACAACGACATGTCCATTGACCGTGCCGTCGGGGGCATGGAAAAATACTTGCTCAACCTTGACACGAGCGCAACCTACAACCGCTTGCGCTTCAAGGCATCGCAATGGCTGTACGGCAAAGGCTATCTCAACGACGACCGCCGCAAGGGCATCATCCGCTTAAACAATGCCATCAAGAGTGCCATCAGCCACCAGCAGAACATCTTCGAGGGCATGAACATACGTTATTTCGGACCTTTTGACGGGCATGACGTGAAGAACATCGTCGGCATACTGTCAAGGCTGAAAGACATGAAAGGCCCAAAACTGCTTCACCTGCATACCATCAAAGGTAAAGGCTATGAGCCGGCAGAGAAGAACGCAACCGTGTGGCACGCGCCCGGCAAGTTCGACGCAGCAACAGGACAGCGGCTTGTGGAGACAGCCGCCGACATGCCACCTAAATTTCAAGATGTCTTTGGCAACACACTGCTGGAGCTTGCAGAGAAAAATCCTAAGATTGTGGGGGTCACCCCCGCCATGCCCACAGGCTGCTCCATGAACATCATGATGAAGCAAATGCCCGACCGTGTGTTCGACGTGGGCATAGCTGAGGGGCATGCCATTACGTTCTCCGGCGGAATGGCTAAGGACGGACTACAGCCGTTCTGCAACATATACAGCGCATTCGCGCAAAGAGCCTACGACAACATAATACACGACCTCGCGATATTGAACCTACCCGTGGTGCTCTGCCTTGACCGCGCCGGCCTCGTAGGGCAAGACGGGCCTACCCATCACGGTGCTTTCGACATGGCAGCGCTGCGCCCGATACCCAACCTGACAATAGCTTCGCCTATGGACGAGCGCGAACTGAGGCGGCTGATGTACACGGCACAGTTGCCTGGCAAGGGCACGTTTGTGATACGTTATCCACGCGGGCGAGGGCATCTGAAAGACTGGCGTTGCCCACTCGAGGAAGTGGAAGTAGGTACAGGCCGCCGCATACGCGATGGCAAAGCCTTGGCTGTACTGAGCATCGGCCCAATAGGATATGACGTGGAACAGGCTATAGACGAAAGTGGGCTTGACGTGGCACATTACGACATGCGCTTCCTCAAGCCTCTCGACGAACGGCTGTTGCAAGAGGTTGCCGACAGGTTCGACCGCATCATAACCGTCGAGGACGGTGTACGCGAAGGCGGCATGGGATCGGCAGTGCTCGAATGGATGTCAGACCACGGCTATGAGCCACACATAGTGCGCCTCGGCCTGCCCGACAAGTTCGTCGAGCACGGCACCGTAGACGAGCTGCGGGCAATATGCGGCATTGACAAAGAGAGCATAAAGAAAGCTATAGAAAGGCTATGAAGATAATCATAACAGGCGCATACGCCATAGGCACTTATCTCGCCCGCTTGCTTTCACGCAACGAGGAGGAGATAACAATAATCGACTCGGACGAAGACCGTCTGAACAAAATAGGCGCCGACTATGACCTGCTGACGCTCTGCGGCTCGCCATCAAGCTTAAAGACACTTCGTGAGGCAGGCACATCGGATGCCGACCTGTTCATAGCCGTCACGCCCGATGAAAACGAGAACATAAACAGCTGCATAATGGCGCACGCCCTGCATGCCAAAAAGACTGTGGCTAAGGTAAACGACGCTGAATATGTAGAAGATGAAATCAGGCTGTTTTACAAAGACCTTGGAGTTGACGAGCTCATATACCCGGAGATACTTGCGGCGAGAGAAATAAGCAACGGACTGAAAATGTCGTGGGTGCGGCAACGGTGGGACGTGCATGGAGGCGCGCTCGTGATGCTTGCCATAAAGCTCAGGCAAGACTGCCAGATACTGGACAAGCCCCTGCGTGAGCTGTGCGGCCCGGACGATCCATACCACGTCGTTGCCATCAAGCGGCACCATGAGACCATCATTCCAGGCGGCAACGACGAGCTGAAATGTTTCGATCTTGTCTACTTCATGACGACCAAGCAATACATCCCCTACATAAGGCAGCTTACGGGCAAAGAGCATTATGCCGACGTACACAACGTGATGATAATGGGCGGAGGCGCAACGGCAGTGAGGGCACTAAAATATATGCCCGAATATATGGATGCCAAAATCATAGAGATAGACCCCGACCGTTGCCAGGATCTTGACCAATACATCGACAGCAAGACGCTTGTCATACAGGGCGATGCCCGCGACACTGCCCTGCTTGAAGACGAAGGCATAAAAAACACGCAGGCATTCGTCGCCCTCACAGGCAACGCCGAGACAAACATACTTGCCTGCCTCACCGCCAAACGCCTTGGCGTAAGAAAGACCGTCGCCGACGTTGAGAACATAGATTATGCTGACATGGCGGAGAGCCTCGACATCGGCACTATCATCAACAAAAAAGCCATAGCCGCCAGCCGTATATACCAGCTCATGCTTGATGCCGACGTGATGAATGTCACGTTCCTTATGTCTGTCAACGCAGACGTTGCAGAGTTCGTGGCAAAAAAAGGCTCACGCATAACCGACACGGCGGTGAAAGACTTGAAACTGCCTAAGGACATAACCATTGGCGGCCTTGTGCGTGACGGAGAAGGCATGCTGGTGTCAGGCAACACACGCATCGCGGCAGGCGACCACGTAGTGGTGTTCTGTCATGGAGTAAACATGAAATCGTTGGAGAAATTCTTCAATCCAAACAAGTCAAGTATAGCAAAGGAGCTGCTTAACAAGCTCTCCATTTAAATTGTCAAACACCAAGCAACGTGGTAAACCTCAAGCTTATATATAAAGTATTAGGCTCCTTGATATTCCAAGAGGCATTGATGATGTTCATTTGCATGGGCATCGCCATTGGCTATCAGGAAGAAGACGTACTGCCATTTGCTTCTTCAGCAGTAATCACGATGTTAGGTGGTTTCATGCTGAAATATTTCGGGCGCAATGCCAAAAACAAGCTTTCGCGCCGCGACTCCTACCTTCTTGTGTCACTCCTATGGGTGGTATTCTCCCTGTTCGGTACGCTTCCATTCATTTCGGGCGGCTATATAAACAACTTTACCGACGCTTTCTTCGAAGCAATGTCGGGCTTCACCACCACCGGCGCAACAATCATAGACGACGTAGAAGCCCTGCCACATGCCATATTGTTCTGGCGTTCGCTCACCCAATGGATTGGCGGATTGGGCATAGTGTTCACTACGATAGCCCTCCTACCGTCGTTGGCAGGCGGCGGGGGCAGCATACGTGTGTTCTCGGCAGAAGCCACAGGCCCGATAAGAACGAAACTGCATCCCAAGCTCTCCACCAACGTGCGCTGGATATGGTTCATATACGTATTCATCAGCCTGGCTTGCATGGGCAGCTATATGCTGTTCGGCATGAACTGGTTCGAAGCCATAAACTATGCCATGTCGTCCACCGCTACGGGCGGTTTCTCCATCAATAACAACAGCACAGAGTATTTCCATTCGCCTGCGCTGGAATACGTCACCACCTTCTTCTGCTTCATTTCCGGCATCAACTTCATGTTGATGTACAAATCCATAGCCCATCTGAAACTGAAAACCCTGTTCAAGGACGCTGAGTTCAAACTGTATATAAGCATCGTGGGCGCCGCCACACTGTTCATTATGGCAGAGCTCCTGCTGCGCAACCATTACGAGTTGGAGCACGCTTTCCGCTCGGCATTGTTCCAAGTGGTTTCCTTCATAACCACCACCGGGCTTTTCAATGACAATGCTGCCCTGTGGCCTCATGTCACGTGGATGGTGCTGGCTTTGTGCATGTTCATCGGAGCTTGCTCTGGCAGCACCAGCGGCGGCATGAAATGCGTGCGCGGAGTGATGCTTTTCAAGATTGTGAAAAACGAGCTCACACAGCGGTTGCACCCCAATGCCGTGCTGCCGCTGAAGATAGACGGAGTCAACATTCCCGACAGACAGCGGGTGTCGCTGCTCGCCTTTGTCACAGCCTACCTGTTGCTTTTCTTCATTATGGCATTCGTAATGATAGCTGCGGGAATAGACAACACCAACGCCATAACCATCTGCCTGAGCTCGTTGAGCAACGTAGGACCGACGCTCGGAATAGAAATAGGCCCAACAATGTCGTGGTCGGCATTGCCATGCTTTGCAAAATGGATGTGCTCATTCATGATGCTCGTCGGCCGTCTGGAGATTTTCACAGTGCTGGTAGTGCTGACGCCTTCGTTCTGGACAAAGAATTGAAAAAACGTGAAAAAACACAAAAGGCAATACGAAATGCACGCAACAGCGTGTTTACAATAATATAAGGAAAACAATAAAACAATAGACTTAAAATATTTATAGACATGAAACCATTACAATTCAAGCCTCTGCTTAAGCAGACTATCTGGGGCGGCGACAAAATAATCCCGTTCAAGCACCTTAGTTCTTCAATGGAGAATGTGGGCGAGAGCTGGGAAATATCAGGCGTCCCTGGCAATGAAACCATCGTCGATGGTGGCGAATACGACGGGAAGAAGCTTCCCGAAGTAGTTGCCGAGCTGAAAGAAAAGCTCGTCGGAAAAGCTAACTACGAGAAGTTCGGCACCGAATTTCCGCTGCTCATAAAGTTCATCGACGCCAAGCAACCGCTCTCTATCCAAGTGCATCCCACCGACGAGATTGCCCACAAGCTGGGCTACGAGCGCGGCAAGACCGAGATGTGGTATCTTATGGACTCTGACCCCGACGCAAGCATGCTCGTGGGACTGAAAAAGAAGATTACCCCGGAGCAGTACAAGGAGATGGTTGCCGACGACACCATAGTGGATGCCCTCGGCCATTACGACGTGAAAGAAGGCGACTGCTTCTTCTTGCCGTCAGGCCGCATCCACAGCATCGGCAAGGGGTGCTTCCTCTGCGAGATACAGCAGACAAGCGACGTGACCTTCCGCATCTACGACTTCAAGCGCAAGGACAAGAACGGCAACTACCGCCAGTTGCACACCAAAGAGGCTGCACTGAGCATAGACTACCACGTAGAGCCTGATTATCGCCAGAAGTACGTGCCACAGAAGAACCAAGGCGTTTCGCTGGTGCAGTGCCCTCACTTCAAGACTTTCGTTTACGACATCAACGAGCCGGTAACCATTGACATCTCAGCCCTTGACAGCTTCATCATTACTATCGTGGTGAAAGGACAGGGCAAGATAACCGACAACGAGGGCAACACCGTTGAGGTTAAGGCAGGCGACAGCCTTTTGTTCCCCGCTACGACAACCTCTCTGAAAGCCGAAGGCGAAATGAAGTTCCTCGAAACTTACGTTTAAAAAGCAGGCACAATGGCATAAGCGATATGCCATACACTGCATTAATATTAGGGATTTTTCCTGTTCATATAGGGAAAATCCCTTTTTCGTTATGGATATAAAAACTATCTTTGCCTTAGAAAACCAAAAAAGCACTGATATGAAATCAAGAAACATTATCACAGCGTGTTTAGTCTGCCTCATACTCGTGCTTTGCAATATGGGCGCAGAGGCTAAGGACAAGGTAATAGTGCAACGCGGCATGACCAAGCAGCAAGTGACTGCCATACTGGGGAAACCTGAAAACACAAGCTTCGACCAGTACGGCGAGCAGTGGGAATACTATAAGAACGGATGGCCGTTAAACTGGGACAGACGCATAGTGGTGGGTTTCGACAACGGCGGAAGGGTGGCTACATACCACTCCACATACCTACGGCCGGACAAGGAGGTGCAAAAGGTGCAGGTGGAAAAGGTGCCGCAACCAGTGGAAGTGCCGGTGCCTGCATACCGTGGCGACGTCTATTGCATGAACGACCAAGACTTTTCTACTCTATATAATAAAGTGAAGGGCGCAAGCTTCGACAGCAACAAGTTTGACCTTATAGAGGTGGCAAGCCTCGGCTGTTATTACAGTTGCAGCCAATGCGCCAAAATAATGAGCATATTCAGCTTTGACGACAAGAAGCTGAAGGCACTGCAAATGATGGGGCACCACATAGTAGACCCGCAAAATGCAAACCAGATATACAGACTGTTCGACTTTGAAAGCGGCAGGGAAAAAGCAGCCGCAATCATTGGCAACAGGTAGGCTTTGTAAATCCCAAGCAAACAACTTTATGCCAAAGCAAACAGGACTTATAAACAGAAACGCCGTGCGTGTTTTGCAC
>CAZZNO010000012.1:8109-37493 GCA_964655685.1 uncultured Prevotella sp. | reverse complement strand
TCGCAAGCCTGCTTTGCGCCCCAATAGCAACCTGTCGGGTCATAATAATAATCGTATGTTTGCCAAACAAACGACGGGTAAGCAGGATGGCTCATCCAGATGAGTATGGCTGACGCATCGTTCCACATCTTGTCGTTCCACGCCTCATACATACCCTTCATGTCCTCAAGGTTTATGAGTTGTGCCTTTTCGCAGAATTCCTCAATACCCTTAGACTCGCCATAACGGTCGTTCACGGAGTTTTGTAGTCTATTGGGCCTCCATTCCACGCCTCCTTGCCAAAGAAGTGGCGGTTGTATATCGTGCTGTCGTCGTCCTTCAGCTGTTCGTCGGTAGGCAATGGCCACTGGTCTTTCTCAGGAATAAACAGGCGCAAGCTCTCGTATGTGGGGAAGGTAGCCATGCCTATCTCCGAACGGAAACCGTAGCCATAGTTGAAGCCGTAAGGATAAGAAGGCTTGTTGAAAGCCAAGTTGCTTGCTGAAGTCTCGAAGTGGTGACGCGGAGGCATGTCCTTCCACCAGCCGCTACCCGACTTGGCATCCTGGTTGGAACATGATGTGTAAAGGCGGTCGTTGCCGTCGTCTTCCATCACTATCATGCGCAAAGCCTGGTCAATGTCTGCCACAGGATGGGTTTCATTGGCTCCGCACCACACTGCTATACATGCATGATTGCGCAGGCGGCGCACCTTGTCGCGGGCATTAATCTTGAACGCATCGTGCTGCACCACGTCGTTGAAAGCCACGTAGAGCCAGAAATCGTTCCACACCATGATGCCGTACTTGTCGCAATAGTCATAAAATTCGTCATCAGTCACGCATCCTGTCCAAAGGCGTATCATGTTGTAGTTCATCTCCTTATGCAGGCGAATCTTAGGCTCATAATCCTTTCCGTGGCAACGCAGCAGGTATTCGCTCATGCCCCAGTTACCACCTTTTACAAATATACGCTGCCCGTTGACATAGATGTTGAGCACAGGATAGTCCATCGCGTTCTTTTCAAAGCGATACTCGTATTTTCTTATGCCGAAGTTGAAAGTCTGTGTATCAGAAACTTTACCATCCACAGAGCACTCTACCTTGCACTGGTAAAGGTTGGGGTCTCCATAGCCGTTAGGCCACCATAAGCGAGGATTGTTGACTACAAGCGACTTCACGTCGTCCTTGTCGATGTGTATTGTTGCCGAGTCGCCAGCCTTCACCCGTGCTGTTTTTGAAAAATGAATGTTACCGGGAGTGATGGTTCCCGAAAGAGTGATGGTCTTTTCAGCAGAGCCAACATTCTTTACCATAGACTGCACTTGCAGCTCAGCCTTGTCGAGCGAAGGCAGATAGCTGCGCACCCAAGGGTCTCTGAGCACAGCGTCGCCGGTTACCGTCACGTAGGCATTGCCCGTTATGCCAGCCAACCTGCCCGGCACATACGGCATCCAGTCCCAACCTGCTGCAGCAAGATAACTCGGACTGCAAGCCACGCCATAGGGGCCTTTGTCCGTGCGCGTCTTCTTTTGGTCAGGGTCATAGATGAGCACCGCGATGGCATTCTTGCCTCCGTTGTTCACATACTGCGTAACGTCGAACTTAGAACGAAGCATGTGGCCGCTGACATCTTTCTTCGAATCCTTAGTGCCGGAAATCTTGTGACCGTTGAAATAGAAGTCGGCGAAACGGTTGGTATTGTCAAAATTGAGCCAAACGTGCTGTCCTGCCTGCAACTTTGAGGGGAGCTCAAACTCCGTACGATACCAGAACGGACGGTTATATTTTGTTTCGTCCACATTATATATATTGTCCGAATAATCCGGATTCTTTTCCTTGCCCGCATTGACATAAGCCGTGAACACTACGCCCGGGACAACTCCTTCAACATAGTCGCCCATCTTATATCCGGGCTTTGAAATCTCCAGCCCGCCTGCCTTTACATCTGCCTGCGGCTTGATTTCCCAATGTATAGCTTTGTTGCTGCTGTTGAGCGACAGCACCGTTTGCTGCGCTTTCGCGGCAACGCAACCTATCATGGCCATAAAGACGGCCATCACCAATCTTGATTTTCTCATATATAACTTGTTTTATTTTCCAAAATTCTTGTTTGGCGCAGAGCCCATTTCAAGCTTCAGCGTGCCGCCATTCATTATGTCGCGGTAGTCGATATAGCACTTGTTATAGTCTTTGCCATTGAGCTTCGCACTCTGTATGTATATGTTGTCATTGCTGTTGCCATCGGCAATGATGGTAAACGTCTTGCCATTGCCAAGATTAAACGTTACCTTGCCAAACACAGGACTTGTAATTTCAAAGCGTGTATCGCCAGGGCAAGCTTGATGAATGCCTGCCGCAGAAAGCACATACCATGCCGACATCTGCCCAACATCCTCATTGCCAACAAGTCCCTCAACCTCGTTATGATAGCCGTCGCGGCAAATGGAGCGTGTCCATTTCTGCGTGCTCCAAGGCTGGCCAAGCCTGTTGAAAAGATATGGCACGAAGTGGACAGGCTCATTGGCGTGATTGTAATACAGATTCCAAAGAAGGTTCTTAGGAGTCTTTTCAAACATCCATTCCAAGTCGGCAAGCACTTTCTGTCTGCCACCCATGAGCTCGGTCATGCCCTCTACGTCGTGCGGCACAAACCATCCCTGCTGCAACGGGTTGCACTCCATGCAGCCATACCATTCTTTCAGCCTTCCTTCCTTAGGCCACTCCATCCATGAGCCGTCGTCATTGCGCGGGCGGAACCAGCCTTTGCCTTTGTCAAAAATCTTGCGATAAGCCTGACCTTTCTGATAGTATGCCTTGGCATCACTTGTCTTGCCAAGCATTTGGGCAAGCTTGGAAAGACACCAGTCGGTATAAGCATACTCCAATGTGTAGGAAATGCCGAGATTTCCCAGGGTATAGCCAAGCGAGTCGTTGCCAAACTTGGCAGACGTGTTCTTGGCATAATCATAAGCCTTGTTTATGTCGTAGCTACGGATGCCTTTCGCCCAAGCGTCGGTAAGCACTGACAAGGCTGGATTGCCAAGCATGCAGCCACTATAGGAATTGA
This sequence comes from uncultured Prevotella sp., assembly GCA_964655685.1. Taxonomy (GTDB): domain Bacteria; phylum Bacteroidota; class Bacteroidia; order Bacteroidales; family Bacteroidaceae; genus Prevotella. Next base: position 34,445 of record CAZZNO010000012.1, on the reverse strand, counting down.
GAAATTCCCAACGCTCATAATAATGCCTGCCGCTCTGGTCAGCCATAGTTATCAGCGAGTTAAGCATGTCGCTTACAAGCTCCGGATTGATGATTGTCTGCAATGGGAACTGGCTGCGGAACACGTCCCAACCACTGAAGATGGTGCGCTTGGTGAACGAGCCGTCAGAAGGATGCACCTTATAGTCGCCTCCTACATAGCGCCCGTCGCAATCCTGATACACACGCGGGTCAATCATGGTGTGGTAAAGCGACGTGTAGAAAACGGTCTTGTCTTCGTCAGAACCGTCTTCCACCTCCACCTTGCTCAAGCTCTTGCTCCAAGCTTTATGAGCCTGAGCCTTTACGTCATTAAACGAAAGCTCAGCTATCTCCTTATTATAATTGTTGCGAGCTCCGGCTATATCGACAAACGAAATGCCCACTTTCAGCTCCACTTGGTCGCCATTCTTTGTCGGGAACTCGGTGAAGAAGCCTATGTGTTTGCCAGTGAGGCTCTTGCCTGTGCGCACAACCTTAGCGTTTGCCACACGCGTAAGATACTCACGACTGGTGACATCGGCAAGGTGGCGGCTTTGCCCGTCAGGAATATCAGCCGACCAAAAGCCATAGTTCTTCAGCGGCTTGCTGAATGTGGCGTGATAATATATATTGTATCTGCCATGACCTTCGCCGTCGCCCCAGCCGCCGCCATCGGGAGTGCATTCTATCATGCCCTCAATGGTGTGGTCGTCAATGACATTTACGCTCTCGACAGAGGCAGTGCCGCCCACACGCCGAGCCAAGTCAATCTGTATGCGAGACTGCTTGTTTTCGGGGAATGTGAACCTGAGAATGCCGCAACGCGTCGTGGCACTCGTCTCCACCTTTATATTATAGTCGGTAAGCAATACCGAGTAGTAGCCTGCCTTAGCCATCTCCGTAGACTTGTCATAGCGCGATCTCCAGCCCTTGAGGCTGCCGTCTTGCAGTCCGGCAACCGTCCGCAGCTGCCCCGTAGTAGGCATTACGGTGAAATTGCCTAAGTCGCCATTCCACCCCACTCCGCTCATCTGCGTCATGGAAAAGCCTTCAATGGTCTTGTGCTCATAGCTATAGCCAGAGCCGTTGTCGCCTCCCGTTATGGTCTGCGGACTTACCTGCACCATGCCGTAGGGGGTAGTGGCACCGGGGAAAGTCTTGCCCAAGCCATGATAGGCGCCTGCTGCGTTTACGTTAGTGCTCGCGCCAATGAACGGATTCACATAGTCGGCGGGATCTTCCTTTTGGGCGCATCCCGTTGTTACTATAGTTGCCAGCAATAGAGCCGACATTATATTGACTTTGTTCATATATAGGATGTTGTTTAGATTTTCACTCTGAATGTAGTCAAGCCAAAGCGCGGCATGCTCATCTTGACAGCCGACTTGCCTCCGTTGCTCGTAAATGAAGCCGTGCCAAGGGTCTTGCCGTTCAAGTCTACCGTCTCTACGCTCTTTACCGGCAAGTTGATGTCGAACGAAGCGGCACCGGCATTGCCGTCCTCATTGAATATCCTCACGAGGATGTCGCTGCCGTCTACCAAGACTGCGCTCAGATGATAGCCCTCTGGAACGCTTACGAGCGAGCGGCTGTCAACATCGGCATTGTCTACCACCTTGCAAATCAACGGCTCATTCCACTTGTCGCTGACGGCAGAAAGCCCAGCCTTGTCCCACTTGCCCTTGTGTGGCACAAAGGCATAATGCAGGTGCGTAGGACCGGTGATGAGATAGTTGCGGCCCCACAAGCCGCCTCCCGAATACTGCGCGGTAAGCGACAATGGGAAGTCCTTGCCGAAAGAATAGGATGTGGTGTGGTCGCTCAACAGCATGAAGCCCTTGTCATCTGCCTTGCCGGCAACGTCCACCCAATTGAGTATCACGTTGTGTTTCAGCGAGTCCCAACGATTGAAGAAAGTATCTTCCAGTTTACTTTCGCACACGTCGAACGGCGCATTCTTATATAGTTTGCCTTGTTTGACCGATGTGGGGAAGTAGACATCGAGCATGTAGCGTGTATCATAAAACTCGGTGCGCTTGTCGTCCTTTGCCCTTGGGCGGAAGTCGCCAATGCGCTCGTTGTGGTTCCAGTCGATTGTCAAATCTACGTCCACCTTCTTGTCGCCGGCATTAAGAGTGTATGTCTGCGAGAACGGCGTGCCGTTTACGGTGCCGTCGATGCGAAGCACCTTGCGCACGTCGTTGTCCTCAACGACGGTGGCACGGGCTCCCGACTCAACCGACGAGCAGAAGCGTTGCTGCCTGTCGAAGAAGCCACGAAGCTCGCCGAAGTGGTACTTGTCGGTGTTTTCCACATATTCTATATTATTCTGCTTGTCATAAAGGCTCGTCACGATGCCGCCCTTGCCAAGGTCGAATGTCAGCTTGCAGCAATCGTTCTCCATGCTGCATTTCCCATTATCCACAACAACGCCCTTGCCGCCGGCAGCCGGTTTCCTGCCATTGTCTTTTGCTGCCTTAAAAGAATAGGTGGCATAGCCAAACGCCGGAACGCTCGCCTTGAAAGCCAGCTTACCGTCGTGACAAGCAAACGGCACGTCGTTGCCCTTGCTGTCCTGAAGCACCTTGCCGACGAAGAAGCCCTGCGGCATGTCCACCTCAACGACCTCATTGCGCTCCATGCCAAGCGTGTTGAAAACGCGCAGGAGCATTGTCTCCGACGACTTGTCGCGCCCACGCATGCTCTCCAGGGCTTTGTCGATGGTGGCATCGGCTATGCGCAAGGTCTTCGGAGTCCACACATTTACTATATTGTCTGACCAAGTGCCGCTTGAGTTAAGGTTGTTGTACGGGCAAATCCACGAGTCGTGGTGCTGCGAGAGCATGAGCACGCGCCAAGCCTCGTCAATGTCCTGCTGCTTAGGCTTGAAGCCGTTCAGCATGTTAGCCATAGAAGCTATTTTTTCAGCCTGCACGATGGCGTTCTCGGCATGGCGCACGCTCTGCCCCACGCGTTGCATGACCTGCGAGCCCCACATGAGCCCCGGAAGCACGTCGTCTTGCGAGAAGTGGTAGTTGTCCTTCGTCTTGCCAACCGAATATTTCTCAATATAGTCAGTCCAGCGCACGTATGTAGAGCCGTTGCGCTGCCTGTCTCCGCCGCCAAGCCACGGGCCATACTTCCATCCGGCGTCCTGATAGCACATGCCCACAGGATTCTTGATGCCTGCCTTGCGGCACGCCTGCAAATACTCCTTCGAGTTGCGCCAGGCTATCGTCTGCCATACAGAGCCCGGCTGCAAAGCCTCGCAAGCATAGCGCGGCACCGAAAGCAGGGAGGTGCCGTCGGGGCCGATGAGGTTGACAAGCTCCTTGCCGTAGGCAGCAGTATAGCCGCCCCAGCACGTGTCTGGGCACTTCAGCACCACATGGCGGAAGCCGAAAAGATGAAGCACCTGCGGCAAGGCACTCGTGAAGCACGGTTCCTCAGCCGAATAGGTCAATATCTGGGCGTCGGGAAAATGCTGGCGAACCTTGCGGATGCCGTAGTAAAACTGGCGTATGATGCTCTCGCCGGAAATGTTGTAAAGGTATGACTGGGCATACGACGGGTTGGTAAACTCTACCTGCGCGCCGCCTGCCACACGCTTGAAATTCTGGTAAGCCTGCGGCGTACGCACCATGACCGAGTCCCACGTCTCGGGCTCAATTTCCAAGCCGATGCGCCAGTCGGGGTGCAGGGCGAGCTGGTCGACGATGAACTGGGTGTACCACTCCATCGGGTAATGGCCATACACCCCACCGTGAAATCCGTCAGCAAAATATGCCTTCTGTGCAGAAGCGCTCAGCGTCATGCCTGCCAAGGCTAACGCTACAATAGTTTTTCTCATAATCACATTTTTATATTAAAGACGCTTGTAGAACCGCTTTCCACTAAATTACAGCATTAAAAATATCAATCATAAGTCTGATTTCATATTTCTTAAAGAAAACTATAGCTCGCATATGTAAAGAAAAGTGACAAAAAACAGAGTGCTCAAAAGTAAGCGAAATAGAAACGGAAATTCTAACTTTTGACCATCAGCGCCCTTCGTGCGGGGTACGTACGCCGTGCGTGAGTCGCTTGTACGGCGCTTTTATCTCATCTGTACGGCGTAAATAGTGCGCATTTACGGCGGCAATAGCTGTTCTTTACGGCGCAAAGGCATCGTCTTTATGCCGTAAAGAAGGTGCTGGAAAGCTATGGATTTTATCTCATTTTTACAACTCGCTATCAATCAACAGATTGCAACTGCGGCTGAGAATAGCGTATTTGCGAGCGAGACACTACTCGTTTGAAAATATGCGATTCTCAGAAGGGGTAAAGTAAAAAACTTTCAACTCATTTTCATGATCCTGCACAGCCCTTCTTAAACATATTTGACAAGACTGCAACATGATTTTAAGACACCTGTCTTTCTTCAATCTCAATAATTATTATTACTTTTGCATCCGTTCGCCGGCTCCGTTCATTCTGACACCAAAAAGGCAGGAGCCACAAGCATCTTAATATACAAATGAAGAAATCAAGCATTATACCATTTATAATATTTGCACTGCTTCTTGCCGCCTGCGGCACCAAGAAGCAAGTGGTAAAGACTAACAAGCCACAGAAGGGGACAACCACAACCACGGACACCGCAACCACGGAGCCGATAGACATAAACCTTCCGGCAAAAGACATGAGGGCTGTGTGGATTGCTACCATCGGAGGTCTTGACTGGCCGCGCGGCAACTACGACGAGAAATCGCAGAAGGCATTCTACGAGCAATACCTCGACACGCTGCAACGGCTCAACGTCAATGCCGTGTTTTTTCAAATCCGCCCCCGCGCCGACGCCTTCTACGAGTCGGAATTTGAGCCGTGGAGCATGTACCTGACGTGGCGGCGAGACAAGCACCCGGGCTACGACGTGCTGAGATGGCTGATAGACGAAACCCACCGCCGCGGCATCTCTTTCCACGCCTGGATGAATCCCTATCGCGTTGGTACGCGCAACGGACGGCGAGACAAGTTCGCACCATTGGACAGCCGCATTCCTAAAGACCTGATAAAAGATTATGCCAACGTGCGCATCTATAACCCTGCCATGCCGGAGACGAGGCAGCGTATATGCGACATCGTGAAAGACCTGCTCGTGCGCTACGATGTCGACGGCATACATTTCGACGATTATTTCTACCCTGCATTGGCGAAGGGTGAGAAGATGAACGACACGAAGGAGTACCGGAAATACGGCAAGGAGTTTCCCAAAATAGAAGACTTCAGACGCGCGATGGTCGACTCGCTTGTCGTTTCAGTCAACCGCACGATAAAGAGAGTTCGCCCAAATGTAGCATTCACCATCTCGCCACAGGGCAACTATCAGAACAACTTCGGCATGATGTACGCCGACGTGGCGCAGTGGTCAAGGCGTGGATGGTGCGACGCCATAATCCCGCAACTATACTGGAGCACAAAGAAGTATTTCCCCGAACGGCTGCAATGGTTTGCCGACAGCTGCTCACAGCATACTAAGCTCGCCATAGGCTACGCCCTCTACCGCTTCGACGGCAAGTCGCGTGACCCATACTACCAGACCACCGACGACCTCGAGCGGCAGTTCAAGATGGCTTATGACAACAAACACGTGTCGGGCTCGGTGCTCTACAGCGCCCACTGGCTGATAGACAACCCCATGAACATAAACGCCGTAATAGCGCGGCAGTTTCCCCACCCCGCCCTCATGCCATACCTCGGACATGAGCCTGAGGCAAAGCCGCAGAAGCCGGCGCAGGCAAGGGCTGACGGCACTTCAGCCGACAGTCTTAAGCTCTCGTGGCAACCCGTGGACGGTTGTTATTATGCCATATACCGCACCGACGGAGGAAAGGAGGCTGTGCTGCTCGGCGTGACCTACGCCACGTCGATGACTGTGGCAAGGCGGGGGCGCTATTACATCACGGCTGTGAGGAAAGGCAGCAACGCCGAATCGGACCCTGAAGCCTTCTAAAAACAGGGCGTAAAGCCAAACCTTGCCCGCCGCAGGGGGCGAAAGCGCAAAATTCCGCTCCTGTCGAAGGCTGAAAATCAACCGTTTTAAACCGCGTTATACAAGTAAAATTTGAGGGAAAAAGGCTAAACGGTTGATTGACAAACACCTTGCCCATGTACGAAAAAAACTTCAAAAAAAAGCCTTAAAACATTATTGTTCATCACTTCTTTTTCTTACTTTTGCAATCGAAAAAGCATAAGATAACAGAAAACTTTACGAGGGACTTATTTGAAAAAGTTTTCCAAAACGGAAAACTTTAGCCCTGCGAAAAACAAAAAAGTTTTCCGCAATGGAAAACTTTCAACAATTTAAAGAGATGATACAAGTAAGAAAACGTGACGGCAAGGTAGTGCCATTTGACCTCACAAAGATTGAAAATGCCATATTGAAGGATCTCAAGGCAATAAACCATGAGGGCGACATCAAAGCGATAGCCAACCGCTATGCCGACCAGGTGTTCAAACTCTGCGAGGAAAAGTATCTGCCAACAAGCAATATCTTCGAGATAGAGAACATTCAGGACACCGTGGTGCAGGTTCTGGCAAAGGAGGGCGAACTGCGCGCCGTGATTGCTTACTGCGAGTATCGTTACCAGCACAAGTTGGAGCGCGAGCAGCGTGTGAAGAAAGCCTATGAGGAAAAGCTCATGGCAAAGAACGTCGTAAACCAGAACGCCAACATCGACGAATACAGCGGCGGCGGGCGAAGCGGCGAGGCTGCTAACGTGTATGAAAAGCAATACGCGCTGGAGCACTGCATGAGCGACTTGGCACGGCGCAACCACGAGAACAACGAGGTGTACATTCACGACCTCAACAAGTATGCCATAGGCTTCCACAACTGCCTGAGCATTCCCTTCGACGACCTGCTGTCAAAAGGTTTCCACACCCGACAGGGCGACGTGCGCCCGGCTGGCTCGCTCAACACGGCAATGCAGCTCGTTGCCGTTATATTCCAGCTGCAAAGCCTCGACCAGTTCGGCGGCGTTTCGGCTACACACCTCGACTGGACTATGGTGCCATATTTCCGCAAGTCGTTCCTGAAGCATTACATTGCCGCATGGGCGCGCGAACAAAGCGAATACGACGACACCGACTTCATCTCTTTATATGACCAGACCTATACTGACACCGTGGGTGTGACGCGCTCGGCATTCGAAAAGTGGGGCGACGGACAGAAAGACAAGTTCTTCCAAAAGACAGGGCTGAAGAAAGAAGACTTCACATTGGCTAACAAAGACAAGCTAAACAAGAGATATTACAACAGCGCGCTGTGCGACACTATACAGGAGTTGCACCAAGCCGTTGAGGCTATGTACCACAACCTCAACACCTTGCAAAGCCGCTCAGGCGACCAGCTGCCGTTCACGTCAATCAACTACGGCACCTGCACACTTGAGGAAGGACGGCTCGTGACGCGCGCCCTGCTACTCGGATCGCTCGAGGGCATAGGCTTCCATCACAACACGCCTATATTCCCGTGCGGCATATTCCAATATATGAAAGGAGTGAACGACCGCCCCGGCACGCCCAACTATGACCTCAAGCAGCTCGCCATGCGCTCTACATCACAGCGCCTCTACCCCAACTACGCCAACGTAGACTGGAGCGGCAATGCCGGTTACGACCGCAACGACCCGCGTACATACTTCTCTACTATGGGATGCCGCACGGCAAACGGATGGGACATCAACGGACTCGGACAACAGAAAGACGGGCGTGGCAACATCTGCCCTACAACTATAATAATGCCCACAATCGCTATGGAGGCAGGGCGTGACGTCGAGAAATTCATGCAGTTGCTTGACCAGAAGATTCACGAGGCAAAGGACACGCTGATAGAACGTTTCAACTGGATATGTTCGCAAGACCCGAAGACAGCTCCGTTTATGTGGGACAACAACACAATGGCTGGCTACATACCAGAGGAAGGCATACGCTCGGCTATGAAGCACGGCACGCTCGCACTGGGTCAGCTCGGACTCGCCGAGACATTGCAACTGCTCATCGGCACCGACCAGACTACGCCGCAAGGCATGGCTCTCGCCAAGCGCATAGAGTCGTTGTTCCAAAAACGCTGCAAAGAATTTAAGGAGCAATACAAGCTAAACTTCGGTGTCTACTATACGCCGGCGGAGAACCTGTGCTATACGGCAATGAAGAAATTCAAGGCAAAGTACGGCGAGATAAAGAATGTAAGCGACCGCGACTACTTCACCAATTCCATACACGTGCCCGTGTGGGAAGAAATGACTCCGTTCGAAAAGATTGACATCGAGAGCCAGCTTACGGGATACTCATCGGCAGGCTGCATCACATACGTTGAGTTGCCGTCGTCGACAAAGCACAACATACCTGCCTTGGAGAAAATCATAGACTATGCTATGGCAAAGGACATACCTTATTTTGCCATAAACGTGCCAAACGACACATGCATGGACTGCGGATATACTGACGAGATAAACGACGCCTGCCCTGTATGCGGAAGCCATAACATACGCCGTCTGCGCCGCGTCACGGGCTACCTGACAACCGATTACCACAACTTCAACCTCGGCAAACAGGCAGAGGTGCATGACAGGGTGAAGCACGTGAAATCGTTTGCAAAGGATGTCCAAACTGCATGAGCATGCGTTTTTTTGACATTACATCGTGTGACGTGAACAACGGGGAAGGTGTTCGCGTCACATTATGGGTGGCTGGATGCGCCCATCATTGTCCAGGTTGCCAGAACCCGCACACGTGGGATTTCAAAGGCGGACAACCGTTTGACCAAAAGGCGCACGACTACTTGATGTCCGAGCTTGCAAAGCCATACATCGACGGGCTGACATTGTCGGGAGGCGACCCAATGTATTCGCTTAACGACATAGTAACACTTTCTAAGGAGATAAAGGAAAAAATGCCAAATAAAAACATTTGGCTCTATACTGGCTTCACATTCGAAGAAATAAAGTCGTCGGGTATGAAAGCAATACTGCCATACGTTGATGTCATAGTAGACGGCCTCTACGTAGAAGCCCTGCGTGACGTAACGCTTGCCTTCAGAGGGTCAAGCAATCAAAGGATCGTAAAGCTGAAGAACGGGCAGGAAGTCAACGACTAAAAAGAGCAAGAAAACAAGCGCTAAAAAAATAATGATAAAAAAGTTTACAAATTATTTGGCGATTAAATAAATATTGCGTAACTTTGCACTGTCTTCGTGAGAAGATACACATTAAGTTTCATTAGGTTAGTAGTTTGATAGATTTTTTAAGGTAAAACGGAATGGAGTTTTCATTGCACTACATCAAGCTTAGTCATGTCGATGACAAGTTTTATTCACTTGATGTTTTTTATGTAATGAAGACACTATTCTTACTGAAAGGCAGTGCAAGTGATTGTATTGCCTTTTTGTTTTCTACTTTGTGTTTTTATATTAAAAAACATAATAAACGCCCAAAAAATGTGCGTAATTAAATCATTATTAGTAAATTTGCACCTAAAAAAGTTCAATTAGGAAAAATGACAAAGCACATATTGCCAATATTCTATGCGGTAATTAGCGTTTTCATGCTGACCTCATGCCTCGGCGGCGATGACGATGATATCGTATATTATGACGACACCGCCATAACTGCTTTCTCGCTCGGAACACTAAACGTGTACCACGTGACGAAGGCTAAAGACGGGGTGAGAGACAGCACCTACAAAACCACCCTTACGGGGAGCAACTACCGTTTCAGCATAGACCAGGTGGCTCACACTATATACAACAACGACTCTTTGCCATACGGCACTGACGCCGCACATGTGCTTACCACTATTTCTACAAAGAACAGTGGTAACGTTATCCTTAACCTGTACAACAAAAGCGGCGAGGACAGCCTCGCATATTATTCGTCAACCGACTCTATCGACTTTACGTCTCCTGTGCGCATTCGCATTTACAACATGATGGGTACGGCATATCGCGAATACTCTGCAAAGATAAACGTGCACAAGGAAAAGCCCGACACTTTCCAATGGAAAGCCACAAGCGTAGAGGGGCTGGAAAACGTTGATGGCAGAAGATTTGTCACGCTGAGCAATGGCAATGTATTGCTTGTGGGGACGCAAGACGGTGCTACGGTGGCTTATCAGAAAAACACAACAGGATGGGAGAAAGTCAATAACCCGACAAGCCCGACAAACATACTCGCCCACACAGCCAACTGCTATTATACTTTTGCAGACGGCAAGATAATGAAGTCGACCGACAACGCAACCACGTGGGTAGAGGATAACATAGACGACAGTGCCGACAACCTGCCTTCGTCTGATGTAAGCATCATCGCAACGGCTTCGCCTTTGAACGACGGCTCTTATAACCTCGTGCTCATTGGCAATCGTGACGGACGCACCGTCGTATGGAGCAAAGTAGAGGAAAGAGACAATACAACCAATCCGTGGGCTTACTATCCAGCCGACGAATACAATAAAAAGACCTTGCCTTATCTCGCCAACGTAAAGGCAATAGCATACGACGGCGGAATCTTAGCAACGGGAGGCAACTTCACAAACGTGTATTTCAGTCAGGACTATGCCCTCACATGGAGCATTAACGCAACATACGAACTGCCTGCAAATTTTGGTTTAGATCCTGCGCCGTTCGCCTTTGCAGCCGACAATGATAATATAATGTATATCAGCAAGGACGGCTCTAATGAGATATGGTCAGGACGATTGGCAAGACTGGGTTGGAAGCAAAAGGAAACCATCTTTATGAAGTAAATGAAGAAAATCACCATACTTCTCGCGTTGATGGCTCTTGCCTTGTCAGCCTCTGCCCAAGACGACCCGGAATATCGTCTTGAAGTGGGCGCAGGCGTCGGTATGATGGGCTATTTAGGCGACTTCAATGGCAATTTGACAAAAGACCTGCAACCTATGGTGTCGCTCAGCGGAAGGTATGTCTTCAACCCGTGGATGGCACTAAGATTAAACTTCAGCCGCGGCAAAATGAAAGGTTCGTCAAGCGACGTAGATACTTACTATCCGGACTATGCGGAAGATGCCTACAAGTTTGACAATACCTTGTATGACATGGCAGTGACATACGAATACAATTTCATGCCATACGGCACAGGATGGGACTACCGCGGATCAAAGCGTTTCACGCCATTCGTGTTCGGAGGACTTGGATTGGCATTCGCCGACACGCCGGAAAAAAGCAGGGTTGCTTTCAACATCCCGATTGGACTGGGAGTGAAATATAAATTGGGCGAAAGGGTAAACCTTGGTCTGGAATGGGCAATGCACTTTACACAAAGCGATTGGCTCGACGGAGTGAAGGACCCTTACTACATAAAAAGTAGCGGACTGTTTAAAAACACCGATTGCTATTCGGCACTACAGCTAACGCTCACCTACAGTTTCAGCCCGAAGTGTGTGAACTGTAATAAAGAATAAAATACATGGCGCAACTTGATATGACACGCATTCCGCAACACATTGCCATCATTATGGATGGCAACGGGCGATGGGCCACCGAGCGCGGCAAAGACCGCAGCTACGGCCATCAGGCTGGCGTAGATGCCGTGAGACGCATCACCGCAGAATGCACGCGCTTGGGCGTAAAGTACTTGACGCTCTATACATTCTCTACAGAGAACTGGAACCGCCCGGCAACAGAGATACATGCGCTCATGGGACTTGTACTAACGTCGCTCGAAGACGAAATCTTCATGAAGAACAACGTTCGCTTCCGTGTCATAGGCGACATAAAGCGATTGCCCGACGAAGTGCAGGAGAAACTGCGTGAAACAGAGGAGCATACAGCAAAGAACGACGCCATGACAATGGTCGTTGCCTTGAGCTATAGCTCACGCTGGGAGATAACCAACGCCGTGAAGGAGATTGTACAAGAGGCGCTCGACGCAAACGAACAGCCTGACAATGTGCTAAAGAACATGCACAAGAAAGGACTGTGCGCCAATGACATAACAGAGGATACAGTATCAAGCCATTTGCAGACTGCCTTTATGCCAGACCCTGACCTGCTGATACGCACAGGAGGTGAACTGAGAGTAAGCAACTATCTGCTTTGGCAAATTGCATATTCAGAGCTTTACTTCACCAATACCTATTGGCCGGACTTTAACGAAGAAGACCTCCACAAGGCTATAATCTCATATCAAAGTCGGCAAAGAAGGTACGGCAAAACGGAAGCACAGATAGAGAACGAAAACAAAGAGGCTGCGGGCAAGCCATAAAGTCCAAAGTTTCGATACTACAATACTCAAATAAAATAGAATGCATAACAACAAAACTATTATATTTGCAACAATCCTGGCAATGGCTTGCTCCTTGTCAGCCTTTGCCCAGGAGAAGATTGTACACCCCGACATCACGTATGCCGGTTCGCCACGCAACCTGATTATCGGCGGCTTCAATGTCTCCGGCATGGAAGGATACGAAGACTATATGCTGACCGGCATATCCGGCTTGACCGTTGGCCAGCACATCACAGTTCCCGGCACAGAGATTACCGAGGCTGTGAAACGATATTGGAACCACGGATTGTTCTCTGATGTACAGATTTCAGCAGACTCTATCATAGGAGATAAAATCTATCTCCACATTGCCCTAAAGCCGCGCCCGCGCGTGTCTGAGATAAACTATATCGGACTAAAGAAGAGCGAAAGGGAAGATATGGAGAAGAAGCTCGGCATACTGAAGGGAGGCCAGATTACGCCAAACATGATTGACCGGGCAAAAATACTCGCAAAGAAATACTTCGACGACAAGGGTTATAAGAATGCTGACATAGAAATAAACCAGCGTGACGACATAACCAAGAAGAACCAGGTTATTCTTGATGTTACAATAGACAAGAAACAGAAAATGAAGGTACGCAGTATCTTCATTGAAGGCAACAAGAAACTAAAGGCATCACGCATCAAAGGCGGACTGTTCAAGAAAGGAGCATTTGCCAAGACGCATGAGGCCGGCAAGCTCTCCACTTTCCTCAAATCGAAGAAGTTTACGCCTGAGAGATGGAAGGAAGACAAGGAAAAGCTTATCGAAAAATATAACGAGCTGGGTTATCGTGACGCTGCCATACTGGGCGACAGCGTATGGAACAACGACCCCAAGCACGTAAACATATGGATAAAAGTAGAGGAAGGTCAGAAGTATTACATACGCAACATCCACTGGGTGGGCAACACTGTCTATAGCTCTGATTACCTGCAAGCAGTGCTCGGCATGTCACCAGGCGATGTCTACAATCAGAAGATGCTAAACAAGCGACTGAAGGAAGACGACGATGCCGTGGGTAACCTTTATTATAACAACGGCTACGTGTTCTCAAACATCGACCCTGTTGAGCAAAACATCATGGGCGACTCCATTGACTTGGAGATGCGAGTGCTCGAAGGGCCACAGGCGCACCTCAGCCACGTACGCATCTATGGTAACAACCGTTTGTATGAGAATGTGGTACGTCGTGAACTGCGCACAAAGCCAGGAGACCTGTTCTCGAAGGATGCAATCATGCGTTCTTACCGTGAAATTGCGTCTATGGGACACTTTGACCCTGAGAAGATTAACCCGGACGTAAAGCCAGATTATGAAAACGGAACAGTGGACATTAATTGGCAACTTGAGCAAAAGTCGAACGACCAGATTGAGTTCTCACTCGGTTGGGGACAAACTGGTGTCATCGGACGTGTAGGCTTGACGCTCAACAACTTCTCACTTGCCAACCTGTTCAATAAGAACAAGGAGCACAGAGGCATAATGCCAATTGGCGATGGCGAGAAGCTGTCAATAGGCGTTCAGACCAACGGTACATATTACCAGAGCTATAATGCTTCCTACTCCACCAACTGGTTCGGAGGCAAACGCCCTGTACAGTTCTCTGTGGGCGTGTTCTTCTCAAAGCAGACCGACATCAACAGCAACTACTATAACACTGCATGGCAGAACAGCTACATGTACAACTTGTATGGTTATAACTCATACGGTTACAACTACACCAACTATGAGAACTATTACGACCCAGACAAGTATGTCAAACTGTTCGGAGCCAACATAGGATGGGGCAAGCGCCTGCGGTGGCCGGACGACTACTTCACGCTCTCGTTGCAGCTGTCCTACACACGCTATATGCTTAAGAACTGGCGTTATTTCTACCTCATGACGAACGGTAACGCCAACAACCTTAATCTCAGCATAGCGCTCAACCGTACGTCTACCGACAACCAGTTGTTCCCACGTAGCGGTTCAGAGTTCACGGCAAGCGTCACGCTCACCCCGCCTTGGTCACTTTGGGACAACAAAGACTACAAGAATCTTGCCAACAATCCATATTCACCTTCATACGTAAGAGAACAGCAGGAGAAGTACAAGTGGATTGAATACAACAAGTGGAGCTTCCGCTCAAAGACCTACACCGCCCTGACCAACGGTCAGAAGTGCTTCGTACTCATGACGCGTGTTGACATCGGTTTGCTCGGCAGCTACAACAAGTACAAAAAGAGCCCGTTTGAAACCTACTATATGGGTGGCGACGGCATGAGCGGCTATTCTTCAAGCTTCGGTGAGGAGACAATCGGACTGCGCGGTTACGAGAACGGTTCTTTGGCTTACAACGGCTATGCCTACGACCGTCTGACACTTGAGTTGCGCTATCCGTTCATGCTCGGCAATACCACGATTTACGGTCTGGGCTTCATGGAAGGCGGTAACGCATGGAACGACGTGAAGAACTTCAATCCGTTCAACATGAAACGTTCAGCCGGTGTAGGCGTGCGCATCTACCTGCCAATGGTCGGACTCATGGGTATTGACTGGGGCTATGGCTTCGACCGCGACAACGTCAACGGAAGCAAGGGCGGCTCGCAGTTCCACTTCATACTCGGACAAGAATTCTAAACAGATAAAGGAAAAAACAAGGTAAAAGGGCAAAAATAATTGCCATAAGCAAAACAAAAACTCTTTTATCTTGTAACAAAAGAATATAGCGAACGTCTATAGTAAGTAAAAACGTCTATAGTAAGTAAAACTAAACAAAAGGGAAATTAATATGAAGAAGTTAATAAGCAAAAAGGGCTTAGGTAAGGTGCTGTTCCTTATACCTCTTTACCTTTTTACCCTTTTACCTTTAAAGGTTCAAGCACAGAAGTTTGCGCTCATAGACATGGAATATGTGCTCAAAAACATACCGGCATACGAGCGTGCCAACGAACAGCTCAACCAAGTGAGCAAGAAGTGGCAAGCTGAAGTGGAAGCCCTTAACACAGAGGCGTCCACAATGTACAAGAACTATCAAAACGAGGTGGTGTTCCTGTCGCAAGAGCAGAAGAAGACAAAGCAAGAGCAGATAATGCAGAAAGAGAAAGAAGCTGCCGAGCTCAAGCAGAAATATTTCGGTCCTGAAGGCGAGCTTTTCAAGAAGCGCGAAAGCCTAATGTCGCCAATACAGGAGGAGATTTACAATGCCGTGAAGGAGATTTCCGACTTACGAGGCTACAGCCTTGTCCTTGACCGCGCATCCGACACCGCCATCATCTTTGGTTCTCCAAAGATAGACATCTCCAACGAGGTGCTTGCCAAGCTCGGCTATTCACGATAAGCAACAACCTTTTCTAAAAACAAGAAAAACAACAATAACAAATAAAAAAACAACAAGAAAATGAAAAAGTTATTATTAATGATTATGCTGATGGCTCCGTTGGCAACCTTCGCCCAGAAGTTTGGCAAGGTCAATACACAGACCATTATGCAGGCACTGCCCGAGATTGCAAAGATTAATGGCGAGCTCGAAGCACAGTCTAAGACCTATCAGAACGATTTGAAGAACATGCAGGACGAGCTGCAGCGCCAGAGCGATGCCTACGACAAGGGCAAGAGCACAATGAACGCAACAGCCCAGCAGCAAAAGGAGCAGGAGCTTCAGACGCTTTATCAGAAGATTCAGCAGACTTACCAAGACAACCAGCAGGCTCTCCAGAAGAAGCAGCAGGATCTCATGCAGCCCGTTCTCACAAAGGTTCGCAACGCCATAGATAATGTTGGCAAGGCTGGTGGCTTCACCTATATTTTCGAGGACGGCGTAGCTGTGTACACAGGCACTAACGTCGAGGACGTCACCTCAAAGGTGCAGGCTGAAATTGCCAAAATGAAGTAAAGCGGCAACGCTGTTTTTCCAGGGGCAGTCCTTGCCTTGACCGACAGGAGCATGTGTACAAATCATTGCTTCGGCAGGCAAGGGGAAGGGGTGCCCCTGAAACTAATAAAATCACCCCATATATTTTTTTTACTATAACAATGAAAAGAACCATTTTCTCCATACTTCTCGCGTTCGTAGCAATAGCAGTGGTGGCACAGGAAGAACAGCCACAGAAAGCGCAAGCAGAGCAGACACAAAAGTCACAAAACGAACAGCCGCAAAAGGCAGAGGTCGCACCCGTGTTGCGTTTCGGCTATCTAAACTGCGACTCAG
Organism: uncultured Prevotella sp.; assembly: GCA_964655685.1. Classification (GTDB taxonomy): domain Bacteria; phylum Bacteroidota; class Bacteroidia; order Bacteroidales; family Bacteroidaceae; genus Prevotella. The sequence continues at coordinate 17,924 of CAZZNO010000012.1, read as the reverse complement.
CTGTGCGTGCGCTTCCCGAATACGCCATAGTAGAAAACAACCTCGCCGACCTGCGCTCAAAATACGATGCAGAGATGAAGCGTGTTGAAGATGAGTTCAACCAGAAATATGAGCTTTTCCTTGAAGAACAACGCAACCTCGCCCCGTCAATTCTACAGAAGCGGCAGGCTGAGCTTCAGGAACTTATAGAGAAAAATGCGGCTTTCAAGGAAAAGGCACGTTCCTTGCTTGCCGATGCTGAAAAGGAAGCATTTGCACCATTAAGACTGCGCGTGAACAACGCCATACGGCAGATAGGACAGGCACGTGGGCTTGCATTCGTGGTAAATGGCGATGCCGACACCCTGCCATACGTTGACCCTGTAATGGGCGAAGACATCACCGAAGCCGTTATACGCGTAGCAAAACAACCAACAAGAAACGGCATGCAATGAAAGAATTTGAAGATAAAGACCAACCGGCAGCCCATGCCTTTCCACAAGGCGCAGGCCCGATAGGCGTTTTCGATTCCGGCTATGGCGGGCTTACAATACTGCACGGCATACGCCAGTTGCTCCCCCATTACGATTACATCTATCTCGGTGACAATGCACGCGCGCCCTACGGGCCGAGGTCGTTCGAAGTGGTCTACGAGTTCACGAGGCAAGCCGTGCGCAAGCTTTTCGAGATGGGATGCCAGCTCGTTATTCTCGGATGCAATACCGCCTCGGCAAAAGCATTGCGATCCATACAGCAAAACGACTTGCCAAAATGGGATTCCAGCAGGCGCGTGCTGGGCGTGATACGACCAACGGCAGAAATCATTGGCAAGCTGACGCGCAACAACCACGTAGGCCTTCTCGCCACCGAAGGCACTGTGAAAAGCCATAGCTATGACTTGGAAATAGCCAAATTTTGGCCTGAAATAAAGGTCACAGGGCAGGCTTGCCCGTTCTGGGTGGCGCTGGTGGAATATAACGAAGCCGACTCTCCGGGCGCCGACTACTTCGTGAAGAAGCGCATTGACCAGCTTTTGCAAAAAGACCCCGACATCGACACCATAATCTTAGGCTGCACGCACTTCCCGTTGCTCATGCCAAAGATACTGAAATACACCCCGCCGGGCATACGCATAGTGCCGCAGGGCGAATATGTGGCGACAAGCCTGAAAGACTACCTGCAACGGCATACGGAAATGGAGCGTAAGCTCACAAAGGGCGGCAAGACGACTTATTACACCACCGAAAACACTGACAAATTCATCGACTCAGCCACAATTTTCCTGCACGAAAAGATAAACGCGCATCACATAGAGCTTGGCTGACGCTTACATACCTCGGCACACGCCGAAAAACAAAAACACAATAAAGAAAATGCAAGAGACAAGACAAAACCGCATAGCAAGACTTCTGCAAAAAGAGCTTGCAGAAATATTCCAAACACAGACACGCCAGACTCACGGCATCCTCGTCAGCGTGACGCGAGTGCGCATAAGTCCTGACCTGAGTATATGCACGGCATACCTGAGCATTTTCCCATCCGAAAAAGGTGAGGAACTATTGGAGAACATCCGCAAAAACGAGAAAACAATACGCTACGAGCTCGGCCGCCGAGTGCACAACCAGCTGCGCATAATTCCGGAGCTTCGTTTCTTCCTCGACGACAGCCTTGACTACATTGAGCACATCGACGAATTGCTGAAAAAATAAACGTCGAAAAGTGCTTGGTTATTAATTCATTATGAACTTTCCATTCTTCATAGCCCGTCGCTATCTCTTTTCAAAAAAGAAGACGCACGTCATCAACGTCATCTCCATAATATCAGTCGTTGGCGTTGCCGTAGCAACCACTGCATTGGTGGTTGTCATGTCCGTTTTCAATGGTTTCCAGGACCTCATGGCAGGATTCTTCACCAACTTTGACCCTCAGCTGAAGGTAGTTCCGGTAAAGGGCAAAACCGCGCCTGCCGACGACCCCATACTGACCGAAATAAGAAAGCTGCCGCAGGTGGAAGTAGCCACAGAAACCTTGCAGGACATGGCTCTCGCCGTTTATAGCGGCAGGCAGGCTATGGTAAACGTAAAAGGCGTGGACGACAATTTCGCCGACCTCACCCACATCACTGAGATACTTTATGGCGACGGCAACTTTGAACTTCATACCGCCAACCTCGAGTTTGGCACCCCGGGCATAAGGCTGGCTCTAACTCTGGGCACGGGAACACGGTGGAACGGCTTTCTCAAGATATACGCGCCACGGCGTGAGGGACAGCTTGACCTCAGCAACCCGCAGGACGGATTTGTAGTTGACTCGCTTATCTCCGACGGAATGGTGTTCACCGTGAACCAAGCCAAATATGACAAGGACTACATTCTCACGTCCATTGGCTTTGCCCGCCGCATCTTCGACCAGCAAGGCAGGCTGTCGGCACTCGAGCTGCGACTGAAGCCCGGCTCCGACTTCGATGCCGTGAAAAGCCAAATGCAACGCATTGCCGGAGACAAATATAAAGTGCTCGACCGATACGAGCAACAAGCCGACACCTTCAAAATCATGCAGATTGAGAAGCTCATGGCTTATTTCTTCCTGACCTTCATCCTCATCGTAGCGTGCTTCAACATTATAGGCTCGCTGTCAATGCTCATCATTGACAAGAAGGACGATGTGGTAACATTGCGAAATCTTGGAGCCACCGACAAGGACATAACCCACATTTTCCTGTTCGAAGGACGCATGATAACAGTCATAGGAGCTGTGGTGGGCATAGCCATAGGCCTCCTGCTCTGCCTGTTGCAACAGCAGTTCGGCTTGGTGAGGATGGGCGATGCCGACGGCAGCTACGTTGTCAACGCCTACCCCGTGAGCGTCCATTACTTCGACGTGCTCATAATCTTCATCACCGTCATCATTGCCGGATGGCTTGCCGGCTGGTATCCCGTCAGAGCTCTGAGCAAAAGGCTGCTGAAATAAACCTCACTGCTCCGTATGCCCATGCATGTTGCGTGGGTGGTGGAGCAACACCTCCTGGCGCAGCGACTCGTCGTCAAGGTGAGTGTAAATCTCGGTAGTGCCAATGTCAGCATGCCCCAGCAGCACCTGTATCACGCGCAAGTCAGCGCCGCCTCGCAGCATGGCTGTGGCGAAGCTGTGGCGCAGTGTGTGGGGCGAAATGGTTTTCGTGATGCCAGCCTCAACAGCCTGCCGTTTCACCATTATCAGAATCATTGTGCGCGTGAGGTGATGGCCGCGGCGGTTAAGGAAAACATAATCTTCCTCGCCAGGCTTTATCTTCATTTTGTCGCGCTCCTCAAACCACAGGTTAAGCTCGTCAATTGCCTTTTCCGACATAGGCACCAGCCGCTCCTTGTTTCCTTTTCCCAGCACACGCAGGAAACGTTCTTTCAGGTTGAGGTCAGAGAGTTTCAGGTTTGTAAGCTCCGAAACACGCAGCCCGCAAGAGAACAACACCTCTATGATGGCTCGGTTTCGTTGCCCCTCATTGGTTGACAAGTCTATGCTGTTTTCCAGCCGGTCCACCTCCTCCGTCGTGAGATATTCCGGCAGGTACATCGGGCGCTGCGGCGATTCGAGCAACTCGGTGGGGTTTATTTCCAGATAGCCGTCGATGACAAGATACTTATAGAAAGAGCGAACGCCGAAAAGAATGCGCGACTGCGACCTTGCGCCAATGCCATGATCGTGCAGCGAGGCGGCAAAATCCTCCAAGTCGCGCAACGTTACGGCGAGCGGCCCCTTGTCTTTTTCTTTCAAGAAGCCGAACAGCCATTGCAAGTCATGCGTATAGGCATCGATGGTGTTCTGCGAATAGCCACGCTCAAGCTTCAAGTAGCGCAAATAGCGGCGCACCATCTCACTGGTCGACGAATTATTTGGAGATTTCTTTTGCATTGTCTTCGTTTTCTGCTAATTTTGCAAATATATAAAATAATCACCAGAAAAGGCTTTTCCAAATGAAGAAAATTCAGATTATTAACGGTCCCAACCTCAATCTCTTAGGCATTCGTGAGCCTGGCATCTATGGCAACAGCTCTTTTGAAAAATACCTGCCAAAGCTTCGCGAAATGTTCCCAGATGCCCAAATAGACTATTACCAAAGCAATATTGAGGGCGAACTCATAAACAAAATGCAGGAGACGGGTTTCAGCTACGACGGCATAGTGCTCAATGCCGGAGCCTACACCCACACCAGCATTGCCTTGCTCGACTGCATCCGCTCCCTGCATTGCCCCGTCATCGAGGTGCATATTTCCAATGTCCACAAGCGTGAGGAATATCGCCACCACTCCATGATTAGCGCCGGATGCCTCGGCGTGATATGCGGTTTCGGGCTCAACTCATATAAGCTTGCCGTAGAAGCACTGACTGACAACGAATGACGACAGAAAACTTGCAAGCCGCAGAGGCTCAGTACATTAAGAGTCATTCCGACCCCGAGGACGACTATCTCTACCGCCTTTGGCGAGCCACCAACATACATACCGTGCACGGGCACATGGCAAGCGGACACCTTCAGGGGCGGCTCTTGAAGATGCTCGTGATGATGCAGCGGCCAAGAAACATCGTCGAGGTGGGCACGTTCTCAGGCTACTCGGCAATATGCATGGCTGAGGGGCTGAAAGAATTGGGCAGAGGCCGCCTTTTCACCTTCGAGATAAACGACGAGATGGAGGACTTCACGCGGCAGTGGATAGAGGAATCGCCCGTCGCCGACTACATAGACTTCCGCATAGGCAACGCCATAAGCGAGACGCCAAGGCTCGGGCTGAAGTTTGACATGGCTTTCATCGACGGCGACAAGCGCACGTATGTAGAGACCTATGAAGCCCTCTTTCCGCTTATGGAAGGCGGCGCGATAATGCTTGCTGACAACACGCTGTGGGACGGGCATGTAGTCGACCCAGCCTACGACCACGATTCACAGACACTCGGCATCCGCCGTTTCAACGACTACATAGCGCAAGACGAACGTGTGGAAAAAGTAATGGTGCCGATAAGAGACGGCATGACAATAATTCGGAAGAAAAACTAAAAAAACAGCCACGGCGCAACAACAAGTCACGCAAAGCGTGTCAGAGACCCTATTACGGCGTGACAGGATGCGTGTCACGCCGTGACACACTCATTGTCACGCCGTGACAAACACAGTGTCACGCCGTGACACTCACAATGTCAGGGCGTGACACACAAAAACACACGGTGGTGTATCAAAATGAATCTGTAGAGCCTGGAAGGCTCTCCGCTTGACTAACCCCGCCTCATCCTGCGAAGCAGGTGAGGCGGGGTTAAGTGTAGGGTGTGCACCCGACCCGCGAAGGGTCGCCGCTGGAAATCAAGTTTTTACCAGCGGCAGCCCTTCCAGGGCTGTGTCCCTGCCTCCATTGTCCACCCCCCACTCACCTCTCGCTTCGCTTCGAGGATGAGTAGGGGTTACGAGTGCGGCGAGCCTTCCAGGCTCTTTTCATTGAAAATAACTACAGGGGAAAGCTCTATTCCTTGTTGGCGCGCTTCCTCTCAAGATGGTCAAGGATTATCTTGCGCATGCGCATGCTCTTAGGCGTTACCTCGACGTATTCGTCAGCCTTGATATACTCCAAACATTCCTCAAGACTCATGACGGTCTTCGGCACGATGTGCGCCTTCTCGTCGGAACCCGACGCACGCACGTTGGTGAGCTGTTTTGCCTTGCAAACATTTATGACAAGGTCGTTGTCGTGCACATGCTCGCCAACCACCTGTCCTGCATAGACTTCCTCGCCCGGGTCGATGAAGAACTTGCCACGGTCTTGAAGCTTGTCGATGGCATAAGCGTAGGCGGTGCCGGTGTCCATAGAAATCATTGAGCCGTTGACACGGCGAACGATGTCGCCCTTGTAAGGCTGGTATTCCTTATATCGGTGAGCCATGATTGCCTCGCCCTGGCTTGCCGTGAGCACATTGGTGCGGAGGCCTATGATGCCTCGAGAGGGTATGTCGAACGTGATGTTCACGCGGTCGCCTTCGGTATCCATACCCGTGAGCTCACCCTTTCGGCGAGTCACCATGTCCACCATCTTGCTTGAATAATCTTGGGGCACGTTGATGTCGAGCTCCTCGATAGGCTCGCATTTCTGCCCGTCAATCTCTTTGTAAATCACCTGTGGCTGACCCACTTGCAGCTCGTAGCCTTCACGACGCATGGTCTCTATGAGCACTGAGAGGTGGAGCACGCCACGTCCTTTCACAATCCACTTATCTGTAGAGCCCTCTACAGGTTCCACGCGCAGAGCTATGTTCTTCTCCAGCTCATGCTGCAAGCGGTCGTTTATCTGGCGGCTTGTGCAGTACTTGCCCTCACGCCCAAAGAAAGGTGAGTCGTTTATTGTGAAGAGCATACTCATGGTAGGCTCGTCTACGGCTATCGGCGGCAGCGGTTCCGGATTCTCATAGTCGGCTATGGTGTCGCCAATCTCGAAATGCTCCAAACCTATGACGGCGCATATATCGCCGCTCTCCACCTCGTCTACACGCTTGTGGGTTATGCCCTCGAAGGTGTGCAGCTCCTTTATCTTGGTCTTTTCCTGAGAGCCGTCACGATGGCAGATGGTGATGTTCATGCCGTCTTTCAGCGTGCCACGATGAACGCGGCCCACTGCTATGCGGCCAGTGTAGTTGCTATAATCAAGAGATGTGATAAGCATCTGTGGGGTTCCTTCAAGGTGCTTAGGCGCAGGAATGACCTCTACAATCTTGTCGAGCAGATAATCGATGTTGCCCGTAGGCTTCTTATAGTCAGGCCCCATCCAGCCTTGCTTTGCCGAGCCGTAAATGACGGGGAAGTCGAGCTGGTCTTCCGTGGCATTGAGGTCGCACATCAGATCGAACACCATCTCATAAACTTGCTCAGGACGGCAGTTTGGTTTGTCCACCTTGTTTACCACGACAATGGGCTTGAGCCCAATCTTCAGTGCCTTTTGCAGCACAAAGCGCGTCTGCGGCATAGGGCCTTCGAAAGCATCTACAAGCAGCAGGCAGCCGTCTGCCATATTTAGCACTCGCTCTACCTCGCCTCCGAAATCGGAGTGTCCCGGCGTGTCGAGAATGTTTATCTTAACTCCTTTCCATTTGATAGATACGTTCTTTGAAAGAATTGTTATCCCTCGCTCACGCTCCAAATCATTTGCGTCGAGCACTTCGCCGCTGTCATCATGGCCGTCACGGAACAATTTACCAGCGAGCATCATCTTGTCGACCAATGTAGTCTTTCCGTGGTCGACATGCGCAATTACTGCGATGTTTCGAATGTCTTGCATCTTTAACTTTGTACTTTGACCTTTGAATTTTGACCTTTTAGCCTCAGTTACTTTTAACTTTGAGCTTTTAACCTTTGACTTTTTCAACAGGAAGCATTGAACATGCGCCAACCACCGGAACAGGGCAAAAACCACACCGCTGCACGCATTATTCGCCTCCAAAAGTCATGTTTCGTGTGTTTATATATGAAATTCGGTGCAAAATTACAAAATTTGCACGAGAAAGCATTGTGTTTATGCTTATTTTTAGTAACTTTGCAGAGCATTTCCGGAAAAGCCGGAGCATTCGAAATCGCCTCAGTGTTATGATTAAGGCCTGTAGCGACAGAAGGATGTCATTGATGCACCAATTTTATTAATCACTTATTTAAAATGTATTTAGAGAAAGAAAAGAAAGTCGAAATTTTCGGCAAGTATGGCAAGGATGCCAAGGACACGGGTTCACCAGAGGCACAGATTGCGCTGTTCACCTATCGCATCTCCCACCTGACTGAGCATGTCAAGGCAAACCATAAAGACTTCGTCACGACCCGTTCGCTGACACAGCTCGTAGGCAAGCGCCGTCGCCTGCTTACCTATCTGAAAAAGCGCGACATCAACCGTTACCGTGCCATAGTAAAGGCACTGGGTCTGAGAAAGTGATTTCACTCTTACCATAAATCAGAAAAAGCCATACCCGCTGCTTTTTTTCTACAGCGAGTATGGTTTTTTCTGTAAATAAAGAACCAATTTTCTAAACTAAATTCCACAATGAAAGCAACAAATGTGAAACCTGCCGAGGGCAAACTCGGTATCCTGGTAGTAGGTTGTGGAGCCGTTGCTACGACATTCATGACCGGTGTTCTAATGGCGCGCAAGGGCCTTGCAAAGCCCATCGGCTCACTGACACAGTATGACAAAATACGTGTAGGCAGAGGTGCCGAAAAGCGTTATCTGCCTTTCGGCGAGATTGTGCCATTAGCAAAGCTCGACGACATCGTGTTCGGCTGCTGGGATGTTTATCCACAAAACGCTTATCAGGCTGCCGTTTATGCAGAAGTGCTAAAGGCAAAGGACATAGAGCCGGTGCGCGATGAGCTGGAAGCCATCGTGCCTATGAAGGCTGCATTCGACCCCAATTACGCTAAGCGCCTGCACGGCGACAACGTCAAGGACTGCAAGACTCGCTGGGAAATGGCTGAGGCTCTGCGCAAGGACATCCGCGACTTCAAGGAGCGCACGGGCGTGAACCGCATAGTGATGATTTGGGCAGCTTCAACCGAGATTTACGTACCTTATTCTGAGGCTCAGCACGGCACACTCGCCGCTTTGGAAAAAGCTATGAAGGACGACGACCGCGAGCACGTGGCTCCGTCAATGTGCTATGCTTATGCCGCCCTGCAAGAGGGTTGCCCGTTCATCATGGGTGCACCAAACACGACAGTGGACATTCCTGCAATGTGGGAACTGGCTGAAAAGACTCACATGCCTATAGCCGGCAAGGACTTCAAGACAGGTCAGACTCTGGTGAAGTCGGGCTTCGCTCCGATACTGAAAGTGCGCAAGCTTGGCTTGGCTGGCTGGTTCTCAACCAATATCCTTGGTAACCGCGACGGACTGGTGCTCGACGAGCCGCAGAACTTCCGCACAAAGGAGGTTTCAAAGCTGTCTACGCTTGAGACCATTCTCAACGCCGACGAACAGCCCGACCTGTGGGGCAATATCTACCACAAGGTGCGCATCAATTATTATCCTCCTCGCAACGACAACAAGGAAGGCTGGGACAACCTCGACATCTTCGGCTGGATGGGTTATCCAATGCAGATCAAGATCAACTTCCTCTGCCGCGACTCTATCCTCGCCGCTCCGCTGCTGCTCGACCTGACGCTCCTGTCAGACCTCGCTGCACGTGCAGGCCGCTACGGCATTCAGCGCTTCCTGAGCTTCTACCTCAAGAGCCCGATGCACGACTTCACAAAGGGCGAGCAGGCTGTAAACGACCTGTTTGAGCAATACGTCATGCTGAAGAACGCCATCCGCGAGATGGGCGGCTACGAGGCTGACGAAGAAGTGGACTAAGAAACACAAACCATCCCGGCACTCTCTACTAAACATGAGAATGCCGAGGATGATAAAAAGCCATTTGCAAAGCTCATTAAAAGCAACTGAAAGAAGGCAGCAAAATAACCTATAGAGCCTGGAAGGCTTATTAAAAGCAACTGAAAGAAGGTTCAGCAAAATAGCCTATAGAGCTTGGAAGGCTTATTAAAAGCAATTGAAAGAAGGTTCAGCAAAATAGCCTATAGAGCCTGGAAGGCTCGCCGCTTGACTAACCCCGTCTCATCCTGCGAAGCAGGTGAGGCGGGGTTAGTGCTTAGGGTGTGCGCCCGACCCGCGGAGGGTCGCCGCTGGAAATCAAGCCTTTACCAGCGGCAGCCCTTCCAGGGCTGTGTCCCTACACCAACTGCCAACCCCCACTCACCTCTCGCTTCGCTTCGAGGATGAGTGGGGGTTACGAGTGCGGAGAGCCTTCCAGGCTCTTTTGCT
>CAZZNO010000012.1:0-8009 GCA_964655685.1 uncultured Prevotella sp. | reverse complement strand
AGAGCCTTCCAGGCTCTTTTGCTACACCTTCTTTAAGTAAATATCATTTCCTCCTTTGAGAGGTTGGGAGATGGTTTACAGTATCTCTTTCAATGGCTTCATGACAAACTCGCGTTCCTGCATCAGCGGGTGCGGTATCTTCAAGTCGGGCTCGTCAACACGAAGGTTGTCATAAAGCAGGATGTCTATATCAATTATGCGGTCGTGATACTCGCCATTGATGCTCTTTGACACGCGACCCATATCCTGCTCAATGTGCTGCGTTACTGCCAAGACCTGCCTTGGCGAAAGCGTTGTTTCGCAACAGGCGCAGGCGTTGATGAACTTGTTTGGCGAGGAGAAGCCCCAAGGCTCAGTCTCGTGAAGCTCCGACTGCCTGAGCACTCGCCCCACCCTTTCGCCGAGCAAGGCGATGGCTTCCCTCACGAGACGCTTCCTGTTGCCGAGGTTTGAACCGATGGAGAAATAAACTACGTGCATGTCAATCAGTCAACAATAAGCAGGCTATCGCCGAAGCAGCCGAACTTATACTTATGTTTCACAGCGAGCTTATAACACTCCATGACGTTGTCATAACCGCCAAAAGCAGCGGTAGACATCAGGAGCGTCGACTCAGGATGATAGAAATTGGCAATCATGGTGTTGCACAGCTGATAATCGTATGGCGGGAATATGAATTTTGACGTCCAGCCATCGTATTCCTTCAGGAAGCCGTCGGTGCCGGTTGCTGTTTCCGTTGCCTTTGCCACGCTGCAACCCACGGCGCAAATGCGGTGCCCCTCAACCTTTGTCTTGTTCACCAGGTCGCATGCCACCTTGCTCACGAGCATCTGCTCAGAGTCCATCTTGTGCTTCGACAAGTCCTCCACCTCTATCTGTGAGAAGTTGCTCAAGCCGCAGTGCAAGGTCACGAACGCCATGTTTATTCCCTTTATCTCCATGCGCTTCATCAGCTCACGGCTGAAGTGCAAGCCAGTTGCAGGAGCCGTGACGGCACCCACATTCTTTGCATAAATGGTTTGGAAGTTCTCCATGTCCTCCTTTGTAGCATGAGAATGCACGTGCATGTTCTCCATCGTTGGGTCAGGAGTGCGGCCGTTGAGAACATAAACAGGCAGCGGGCACTCGCCAAGGGCAAAGAGGTCGTGCTTGAATTGCTCGTGCGAGCAGTCGTAAAGGAATCGCAATGAGCGCCCGCGGCTCGTGGTATTGTCATAAACCTCGGCAACCATGTAGCCCGTGTCGTCGAAGAACAGCTTGTTGCCAATGCGTATCTTGCGAGCCGGCTCCACGAGCACGTCCCACAAGTGGGTTTCCTCATTTAGTTCGCGCAGTACGAAGACCTCAATCTTCGCATCAGTTTTCTCTTTGGTGCCATACAGGCGAGCCGGAAAAACCTTTGTATCGTTGAAAACAAACGTGTCGCCATCATCAAAGTAATCGAGAATATTGCGAAAATCCAGATATTCGCCTTTAATAGGATGTCCTTTGGCATCTTTTTTGAACAGTTCTATCTCGCCTGTCGTGCGGTGAAGCACCATCAGCCGCGACTCGTCACGGCGAACGACGGAAAACGAGCCCTTGGTGCCGTCATCATTGGTAAACTCCCTTGTGAACATGTGCGGATAAAGCGCCACAAGTTCTTGGGGCAAATCAAATCTGAATTGAGATAACTTCATATTTATTTTTTACTTTGAGCCATTTGTCTTAACCATTAATAAAACAGAGCATTTGCCCTGGCTCAATTTTAAATTTATTCCTTTTTGTTTTCCTTTTCCAGCCACTCGTCGAAATGGTCGAAGTCGATGCAGTCGCCGACAGTAATGTCGCCCACCCGCGTCCTGCGCAACGATGTCAGGTAAGCTCCGCTGCCGAGTGCCCGCCCAAGGTCACGCGCAAGCGCACGTATGTAGGTGCCCTTTCCGCAAACCACGCGTATCGACATAGTGGCTTTCTCGGCATCAAAGTCTGTGAGGTCAATGCTGTCGATGTGCACCTGCTTTGGTTTCAGCTCCACCTGCTCGCCGTTGCGGCGCAGCCTGTACGCCCTTTCGCCGTCCACCTTGCATGCGCTGTACGTAGGCGGAACCTGGCTTATGTCGCCGGTGAACTGCTGCAAAACGTCGAGAACCATGTCCCTCGTTATGTGCTTCCAGGGATAAGTGGCGTTCACCTCGTGCTCAAGGTCATAGCTGTCGGTGGTAGCGCCAAGCTGAAGCGTTGCCGTGTATTCCTTGGTATGCGCCTGGAGCGTTTCTATCTGCTTAGTGCAGCGCCCCGTGCACAATATGAGCACGCCCGTGGCAAGCGGGTCGAGCGTGCCGGCATGACCTACCTTAACCTTCTGTCCGACATGCTGTGAAAGCAGGTATCGGATGTGAGCCAACGCATGAAAACTCGTCATGCGATACGGCTTGTCGATGGGAATGATTTCGCCTTTTATGAAATCCATGCCGTCAATCAACCATTACTAAGGAATGACCCGTGGCGAGCAGCAGGAGAATGATGCCGCCAACGATGATGCGGTACCAGCCGAACCACTTGAAACCGTACTTCGTCAGGAAGCCTACAAACCACTTCATGGCAAGCATGGCAACGACGAAAGCCACAACGCAGCCCACTATCAAGAGCATTATATTATGATCGGTAGCCCACGTTGTAGCCCCGTCGGTAAACATTTCGACCAAGTCAAGCAGCGTAGCTCCTGCCATTGTCGGTACGGCAAGGAAGAACGAAAACTCAGCCGCGTTCTTGCGCGTGAGCTTCTGCTGCATTCCGCCGACGATGGTCGCCATAGAGCGACTCGTGCCGGGAATGACGCTCAGACATTGGAAGCAGCCAATGATGAAAGCCCTGCGCCAAGTGACCTTGTTTTTCTCGTCACCCTTGTTGAATATCTTGTCACAAAAGAGCATGAACACGCCCCATGCCACCAGCATGATTGCAACCACCACCACGGAGTCGAGCAGCCAGTCGAGCAATCCGCTTTTCTTGGCAGCAAGCCCCACTACCACGGCAGGCAGCACGCCCACGATGAGCAGCCCGTAGAAACGCATCTTCTCGTTGAACTCCTTGCGGTTGCGCATTTGGAAGAAGTGCTTCCAATAAAGGCAGACCACGGAAAGGATTGCGCCAAACTGTATTATGAACGTGAAAGCATGTACAAACGGGTCGCCCTGCTTCACTCCAAGCAGGTTCTGCACGATAATCATGTGCCCCGTCGACGACACCGGCAGAAACTCTGTCAGTCCCTCGACGATGGCAATGATAATAGTCTGAAACAAGTCCATCAGTCTCTTGGCTTACGGATTATAGCGTAAATCATTGAAACGAAACCAAAAAAGCAAACCACAGGAGCAACCTTTACGCGGCGCACGCTGAAGATGTCGGGATTGAAAGCGCTCTCCGTAGAGCTTGGCCCGCTCATGAGTATGAACCCGATGATGACAATCGCAAAACCTACTGCCAGCAATATAAAGTTGGTGCGGTCGAAAGCTAAATTCTTTTTATCCATTTTTAACTTCTTGTTTTTTCTTAAATCTTATACAGCTCACCTGCCTTCATCTTCAGGAACTTGTTCACAGATATGCAGGCACAAATAGCCGTTATGATGATGCCGAACAGCAGCACAGCGCCGCCTGTCACAGCCATGTCTTGCCACGTCACAATCGTGAGAATCTCCGGCTCATAGCAATAGAGCAAGTAGACCATTCCTCCCAGCGCCGCGCAGGCGATAACGGCAGCCACTACGCCAATGGCAACCGTGCTCAACACGAACGGCTTCCTTATGAATCCCCACGACGCTCCCACGAGCTTCATGGTGTGGATGGAGAAGCGGCGGGCGTAGATGCCCAAGCGCACGGTGTTGTTGATGAGAGAGAACGAGACGAAGGTGAGCAACGCCGCAAGCACCAGCAACGCCACGCCAATCTTAGCGAGGTTGCGGTTCACGGCATCAATGAGATCCTTCTGATAGGTAATCTCCGAGACCTTGGGATATTTCTTAAGCTCCTTGGAAATCCATTTCAACGAGTCGCTGTTGGCATAATCGCTTTTCAGCGTCAGCTCTATCGACGACGAAAAAGGATTCACGCCGTCGGTGAACGAAGCCGGGTTGGTGCCCATTTCGTGGGCAGCATCCCGCAGAGCCTCGCGCTTGCTAACAAAATGTATATCCTTGATATATGGACGGCTCTCCACACTGCGGCAAATGGTCTGAGCCTCGTTGTCGCTCATGTCTTGTTCAAGCATCATCGTGACAACGAGATTTTCCTTGACATAAGCCGAGAGATTACGTCCTGTGAGGGTAGAGAAAACCACCAGCCCAAGCAGTATAAGCACCAGCGCCGTGCTGATGCAAAGGGTTACCTTCTGCAAGCTTCCTGTGCGCTTAGTGCCCTTTACGTGTTTCTTCTTCATTTTCGATTTGGCAATAGTAATGCAAATTTGATGCAAAATTACAAAAAAAACAACGCACAGGCGAATGATTAACAGCCATTAACAAGATTACTTGACAATGGCGGCTGCCTTTTTGCCATCAACATATATCACGGCAACAGCCGGCTTGTCTTTGTCCACCCTTGACAGCGCAAGCTTCACGGCGGAATCCTTGCCATCGACCAGGCTGACGCTCTTTGCGCCCATGCTTGCCTTGCCATTCCAAGCTTTCACGGCAACGTCATGCCTACCCGTGCCGCTAAATGACAGCGCGTAGCCCGTCTTGCCTGCCTTTGCCGCCGTTACCTTTACGCCAGGCGAGTCCATCGGAGCTGTGAAGGCAGCCACGGCTCCCATGAAGCGGTTATTGGTGCCTATCCATATTTCCTTTGACGTGGCATAGTTTGAGCCGTGCCAATAAGGCTCGTCTTTGCTGAAGCTGTCCATGCCTACAGGCAGCGAGCCGACATAGTTGCGTGTGCAATATGCAAAGAGGCTCTGATAATTATAGCCGACGCCGAACATCAGGCTCTGCCCAAACGGATTGCGTCCCAATGTCCATTCCAGCTGCTCCTTGGCAAGCTGCAAGCCGTCGGCGTCGTTCAGCAGTTGCGCCGCCTCAGCCAAAGCCCATGTAGAGGCGAGGTTGCAGCAGGTGCCTCCGTGGAACAGGTCGCCGTCCCATATTGGGAAAGTCCTCAATGCGTAGTTTTCATTGAGCTTGGTGCCGTCGTTATATTGTATCATCGAGAAATGGCGGGAGCGGGCGCTCCTTTGCTTTTCAATGTCGGCTTTTCTGAACACGCCGTTTGGAAGCACGTCGAAAGGCGCGGCAATCTTGCTGCCTTCTTTCAGATAGCACTGGCTGAACAAAGCGGCAGAGGCAATCCAGTCGATATAGTCGGGAGCATCGGAAAAGGCATCGCAAAGTTCGTGCAGCGCCACCATCGGCGCCTCTGAATAAGAACCGTGGTTGTTGTGCACAAGATTATTCCTGTCTGTGTCGGTATAGAAATAACCGGTAATGGGTATGCCCTCTACGAAAGTCTGTTCCTGACACATGGTCAGCAACTTGCCAAAGCGATACGCTGCCTCGCGGTATTTTCCGTCTCCCGTGAGCTTCCAAAGCTCAACGGCGGCAATGGCTCCATAAGAAGCTTCGAGATAAGATGCCTTTTGCCAGTTGCTTGTTTTATAAGCTTGTTCCCAATTGTCTTTCGCCACGTCGTCAATAGCCTGCCTTTCCCCCTCGGACAGGTTTTTGAGCGTCATTTCAGCCTTTGCCAAGACAGCCGCGCCAAGGAAGTTCTGCCACGGCACGTTGGTGGTCTTTATCACAACGTCGTCCCACGTGCCAACCTTGTTGTCGGAGAAGATGCGCTGCCTGCCCCAGCCCATGTGGTAGCCGTCCTTGAAATGGTTTTTCACGAGCCACTTCGTGCCCCACAGGGCTTCGTCGTTTAGCCTGTCGGCAAGTGTCTGCTTGCCTGTTTTGCCGTCCACGTTCTGCATGTTTCTGAGCAAAGTCCAGGTGCCGATGGCGGTGCGGAAATAGCCTTGCGACATGTCGCCTGCGTCGTGCCATCCGCCGTTGATGACCTTCTTCTCGTCGCCATAGAAAGCCTGCCAGTCCTGATGGCAATTGTCGTGAATGCCCGGGACGGGATAGCCGCAACGCTGGCAGAAGTAGAAGTTCAAGCCAGCGAAAAGCGGCTCGAGCCACACGTCGTCATCTATGCGGAAAGGCTTCGACTCCTGTCCGTCGTAGCTCAGCCTATAGCTTCCAGGCTTGCGGAAGGCGGAGAAGTCGAGGATTGAGAACGCGTCTCCCTTTGCGTTTTTCGTAGCCGCAGCACTGCCTGTGTAAGCCACAACGCCCTTGTCATCAATGAGTTGGAAATCTTTTGCGCTCGACGCTGCCGCAATCACGGTTTTGGTGTCAGACGGGCGATAGCCTACATGAGAGAAGGCGAACTGCCCCCTCGGCACTGCCCAGCCTTGGTAATTGTCCGAATCGACCTGCTGAACCTCGATGCGGTCAAAGTCAAATATCTCAAATTCGTCGCAACCGGGCTCATAGCCCACCAGCGTCTGGAAGAAATTCAGCTTCTTCACTTTGTTGCGCGCAAGGTTGGCAAACTCCCAAAACACCTGATGCCATTCGCCTCCTTCCAAGTCCTGCACCACCAACTCGTGCCTCGGCTGCAAGGTCTCGCTGTAATCGGTTCCATCGTTTACTATTTCTATTGCGAAGTGATGGCTCTTGTTTCGATTAGGATGTATATACACCCACACACTCACGCGGTTGTATTGCGTCCAGTCCTGCGGCTGGTCAAAGGTTATGCCCCAGCGGTTGAAACCGCCCTGCTGACCGCCAAAGGAGTTCCACTGCGAACGCTCCGACGGCGAGTTGATATGCACCGAGTCGCGCATGGAGGTGATATAGCGCAGGCTGTGCTTGCCGTCGTATGCGTTGTCTGAGACAATAGAGAGCTTGCCAATGCCCTCGGCGACAGTCCATTTGTAATCGTCGGTCTCAAAATTGGTGATGAGCTTCGACTTCTTCACTGTTTTAGCCGCCCACTTGGCATTGAGCGAATTTTCTGAAAATGGTTTCAACGGGAACTGCCGGCTGAAATAGTTTTCCCCATACTGCGCTTGCGCAAAAGCATTTCCCGCTGTGGCTGCCGCAATCACGAGCAGCAGCGAAGGTAGTTTTTTAAACATAGTGTGAAAGTATTTAGTTTTACATTTGTTTTCCTGCCAACTGCTCTATGTATCGCAAGCGAGCCTTGCTTATGAGCTCGCCGAGATGGTCTTTTTTCAAAGAATATTTTATGATGACCCTTGCTGCTACAATGGCAAGAGCCCAAAGGAAAAAGTAAGTGATGATTGCCCAGAAGAAGCGGAAACGCCATAGATAAAAACCGGACATGAAGGCAAGCAACGACGCTACGAGCACCACGTAGGCCCAGCCCACGCGGCGCCCCACGTGCCTTTGCTTTTCCAGGGCTGCCTGATAATCGGCATCATGGCTCAACACCTCGCCGGCATGCCTGCCCCACTCTTTTTCAGCTTCTTCACGCGTCATTGCCTGTCTTGTTTCATCATGCAAAAAAGATGCTCATGCGTCGCGCCTCGCTATGGCCTCGTTCATTCTGCGCTTCCATTCGCGCCGGCGTTCTTCCTGCCTTTGCTTGTGGCGGCGTATGTCGTGGGCGTACTTAGCGCCTGCCCACACGAGAATGACCATCAGCAGCACGAACACTGCAACCAAGATATAGATATTGCTCATATTAATTCATAATGCATAATTAATGCATAATTCATAATGCATAATGCATAATTATCGTCCTCACCCCTCTGAGCCCAGCAGGCTCTCTTTAATGCATAATTCATAATTATCGTCCTCACCCCCAATTAAGCATTATGCATTATGCATTAATTATCGCCGCAGCCATCTGAGCCTGGAAGGCTCGCCGCTTGATTAACCCTCACTCATCCTCGAAGCGAAGCAAGAGGTGAGTGGGGGTGGGCAGTGAGTGCAGGGACACAACCCTGGAGGGGTTGCC
>CAZZNO010000011.1:13506-37820 GCA_964655685.1 uncultured Prevotella sp. | reverse complement strand
CCATTACATGAGTTATGATAAATAAGATTAAGGCTTTTATAAAAAAGCCACCAACGTTATTGAATTATCATTTTTTTATTGTAAATTTGCACCATATTTATAAATAATTGAATCAACGAACATTGATTGAGAAACATATAATTCTTGAGGACATAGATCCGGTTGCATTCTATGGAGTGAACAACTGCCATATGCAGATGATAAAATCGCTCTTTCCGAAGCTGCGCATCGTGGCTCGAGGTAATGTCATCAGAGTACTTGGTGACGAAGAAGATATTGCGAATTTTGAGGAAGACATAGAGAATATCCGGAAACACATAATAAAATACAATGCGCTCAGCGACGAGGATATACTCGATATAATAAAGAGCGGGAAAACAAAGGCTGACGGCACAAAAGATGTGCTGGTATACAGCATTTCAGGTAGGCCCATAAAAAGCCGTTCTGAAAACCAGCAGAAGCTTATTGATGCATTCGAGAACGATGACATGATATTCGCCGTTGGACCAGCAGGGACAGGCAAGACATATCTTAGTATAGCCCTTGCTGTCAAGGCCTTGAAAGAGAAGAATATAAAGAAAATCATACTAAGTCGCCCTGCTGTGGAGGCTGGCGAAAAGCTCGGATTTCTGCCTGGAGACATGAAGGACAAGATTGATCCCTATCTGCAACCTTTGTATGATGCATTGGAGGACATGATTCCAGCAGCGAAGCTGCAAGATATGATGGACAAGCACATCATCCAGATTGCCCCATTGGCTTTCATGCGCGGTCGCACGCTGTCTGACGCTGTGGTAATACTCGATGAAGCACAAAACACTACCCCTGCGCAGATAAGAATGTTTCTTACACGCATGGGTTGGAACACAAAAATGATTATCACCGGAGACATGACACAGGTAGACCTGCCACATGCCCAAAAGAGTGGCTTGCGCGAGGCGCTGGAAATCCTTACTGGTATAGAGGGCATATCTGTGGTACAGCTCACACAGAAAGACATAGTGAGGCACAAGCTCGTGACACGTATTGTCAATGCGTATGATGCGTATGACGCAAGGATGGACGCAATAAGAAAGAACAGAACAGAAAAATCAAGAATAATTGCAGAGGACTAAAGTTCTTATGCTAAATAAAACCCAAGTCCAAAGCTCAAAGTTCAAATTAAAATGAAAGCATTAACAGAAACCAATTTCCACTTCGATGGTCAGAAAAGCGTTTATCACGGCAAGGTACGTGATGTTTACGACATCAACGATGACATCATTGTCATGGTTGCCACAGATCGCATATCGGCATTCGATGTGGTGCTGCCTAAAGGCATCCCATTCAAAGGTCAGGTACTCAACCAGATAGCCTCTAAATTCCTCGACCTCACGAGTGACATCTGCCCCAACTGGAAATTGGCTACTCCAGACCCAATGGTAACTGTTGGCTTGAAATGTGAAGGATTTCGTGTGGAAATGATTATCCGCTCAATCCTTACAGGTTCGGCATGGCGCGCATACAAAGACGGCGCACGCGAGCTGTGCGGTGTAAAGCTTCCAGACGGCATGCGCGAGAACGAGCGCTTCCCAGAACCCATCATTACCCCTACCACAAAGGCTGACGAGGGTCATGACTTGAATATTTCACGCGAGGAAATTATCAAGCAAGGCATAGTCTCGGCAGAAGACTACGCAGTGATAGAAGACTGGACACGTAAGCTTTTTGCACGTGGACAGGAAATTGCAGCAAAGCATGGACTTATACTCGTTGACACAAAGTATGAGTTTGGCAAGAGAAACGGCAAGCTTTACCTCATAGATGAAATACATACCCCAGACTCAAGCAGATACTTCTATGCAGACGGCTATGAGGAGCGTTTCGAGAAAGGCGAACCACAGAAGCAGCTTTCGAAGGAATTCGTTCGCCAATGGCTCATTGAGAAGGGCTTCATGAATCAACCCGGACAAAAGATGCCAGAGATAACCGACGAATATGCAGAGAGCGTATCTGAGCGTTACATTGAGCTGTATGAGCATATTACCGGCGAGAAATTCGACAAGGCAACGGAAGAAGGCGACATCGCAAGCCGTATTGAACGAAACGTAAGCGAATGGCTGAAAAGTTATCAGCATTGATCTTTGAGTATTAAGAAAGCTCAAGGCTCAATGTCAATCATAAAGCTTAAAACTTAAAGTCAATAGCGCAAATAGTAATGTATCAACAGGAAGACATCAAACCATACGACGGAAAAGGTGAGAAAGGGCAACTTGTGGAGAAAATGTTTGACAACATTGCCCCCACGTATGACACCCTTAACCACCGTCTGTCATGGGATATAGACAAGGGATGGAGGCGTAAGGCTATAAAACAGCTTAAACCGTTTCACCCACAAAGCATTCTCGATGTTGCTACAGGGACTGGAGACTTTGCCATTCTTGCGGCCAAGAGCCTCAATCCCAAGCATCTCATCGGAGTTGACATATCCGAGGGTATGATGAACATTGGCTTAAGGAAAGTAAAAAAAGCCGGCCTTGATTCGGTGATTTCGTTCAAACGAGAGGACTGCATGTCCTTGACTTTCCCAGACAACTCTTTCGATGCCGTAACTGCCGCTTTTGGCATCCGCAACTTTCAAGACCTTGACCGCGGCCTTGCGGAAATGTGTAGAGTGCTGAAAAAAGGAGGGCACCTGAGCATTGCAGAATTAACTACTCCCGTCAGCTTCCCAATGAAGCAGCTTTTCCACATATACTCACACACTATTTTGCCCGTATATGGCAACTTAATAAGCAAGGACAAAAGCGCATACGGCTATTTGACTGCTACTATCGAGGCATTTCCGCAAGGCGAACGGATGATGGAAATATTAAAAAATGCAGGGTTTTCGAAGGCATCGTTTAAAAGGCTTACATTCGGCATTTGCACAATATATTTGGCTGAAAAATAAACAACTATGGAAAAATACGGACTAATAGGATATCCGCTGGTGCATTCGTTCTCCATCAGCTATTTCAACGAAAAGTTCAAGAACGAGAACATAGACGCTGTGTATGAGAACTATGAGATACCAACTATTGAACAGCTTCCAGAAATAATAGAGACGAATCCCGAGCTGAAAGGTCTCAACGTCACCATACCCTACAAGGAAAAAGTGATTTCATATCTCGACTCTATTAGTCCGGAAGCTCGCGAAATTGGAGCTGTGAATGTTATCAAGGTCATTCATAAAGGGAAGAAAACCGTGCTCAAAGGCTATAATAGCGATGTAATAGGTTTTACACGCAGCATTGAACCTTTACTTGAACCATTCCACAAAAAAGCCTTGATACTTGGTACTGGTGGCGCATCAAAAGCCATAGACTTCGGGCTAAAATCATTGAAACTGGAAACGTTAAAGGTCAGTAGATATGACAAGTCTAATACTATTCGCTACGACCAAATAACACCAGAAATGATGAAAGAATGGAATGTGATAGTCAACTGTACCCCATGTGGCATGTATCCGCATTCTGACGAATGCCCCGCCCTACCCTATGAGGCTATGGATAACCACACATTGTTGTACGATCTTATTTACAATCCTGACGAGACATTGTTTATGAGCAATGGTAAAAAGTATGGAGCAACAGTAAAGAATGGACTTGAAATGCTTCTGCTTCAGGCTTTCGCAAGTTGGGAATTCTGGCATTCTTCCATTTAAAACGCATTGGAAATTATGAACAACCGCTATATGATGAGAGGCGTAAGCGCAGCAAAGGAAGATGTGCACAACGCCATAAAAAACATTGACAAAGGAATTTATCCACAAGCCTTCTGCAAGATTATCCCAGACGTACTTGGTGGAGATCCTGAGTATTGCAACATTATGCATGCCGATGGAGCTGGTACAAAGTCGTCACTCGCATACATGTATTGGAAGGAGACCGGCGATTTAAGCGTATGGAAAGGTATTGCACAAGATGCTGTGGTAATGAATACAGACGATTTGCTCTGTGTCGGTGCAGTAGACAACATACTCGTTTCTTCCACAATAGGACGTAACAAACTTCTTGTACCTGGAGAAGTCATCAGTGCCATCATCAATGGTACCGATGAATTACTTGCACAAATGCGCGAAATGGGCATTGGAATTTGGCCTACTGGCGGCGAGACAGCTGATGTAGGAGACCTGGTGCGGACTATCATAGTAGACTCCACTGTAACCTGCCGCATGAAGCGTAGTGATGTAATCAACAATGCCAACATCCGTCCAGGCGACGTGATTGTAGGCCTAAGTTCAACTGGGAAAGCAAGCTATGAAGACCGTTATAATGGCGGTATGGGCAGCAATGGACTGACAAGTGCACGCCATGATGTATTCGCAAAATATCTCGCATCCAAATTCCCGGAAAGTTATGACCACGCAGTACCCGATGAACTCACTTACAGCGGCAAGTATAATCTTACGGATAAAATTGAAGGACTTGATGTTAATGCGGGACAACTTGTCCTCTCCCCTACCCGTACATACGCACCGGTAATAAAGAAAGTGCTTGACGAACTGCGCCCAGAAATTCATGGAATGGTACATTGCACAGGAGGGGCACAGACGAAAGTTTTACATTTCGTAGGCGACAATTGCCGAGTTGTGAAAGACAATCTTTTCACGATTCCACCATTGTTCAAGATTATTCATGATTGCTCTGGAACTGATTGGAAAGAAATGTATCAAGTTTTCAATATGGGGCATCGTATGGAAATCTATGTCAGACCTGAGATAGCTGATAAAGTAATAGCCATCAGCAAGAGCTTTAATATAGATGCTCAAGTGATTGGACACATCGAAGAAGGCAAACGCTCGCTGACTATAGAAAGTGAGTTCGGAAAGTTCGAATATTAAAAAAGAAATAAATGCCAGAGGAGAACAATAGCATATTGCAAAAGCTTGATGGCTTGGAATCACGTTATGAAGAAGTGTCCACGCTCATCACAGACCCGGAAGTCATAGCAGACCAAAAACGATACGTCAAGCTTACAAAGGAATACAAGGAGCTTGGCGACATAATGAATGCTCGCAAACGCTATGTGGCTTGTTTAAATGCCATAAAAGAATCAAAAGATGTCATAGTGAATGAGCAAGATCCAGACATGAAAGCGCTTGCACGCGAAGAACTTCAAGAAAACGAGGCTTTGCAACCTAAGCTTGAAGAAGAAATAAAAATGCTTCTCGTGCCAAAAGATCCAGAAGACGCAAAAAATGTACAGATGGAAATCAGAGCTGGAACTGGAGGCGACGAGGCTGCTCTTTTTGCAGGAGACTTGTTCAACATGTACAAACGTTATTGTGACTCTAAAGGTTGGACTGTCAGCGTTACATCTGCCAATGAGGGTGCTGTAGGCGGATATAAAGAAATAGATTTCGCCGTGACAGGAGACAATGTCTATGGCACATTGAAATATGAATCCGGCGTTCATCGTGTACAGCGTGTACCTGCCACAGAAACCCAAGGACGTATGCATACCAGTGCCGCTACTGTGGCTGTACTGCCAGAGGCTGAAAAGTTTGAGGTACACATTGACGAAAGCGCAATTAAATGGGACACTTTCCGCTCAAGTGGTGCAGGAGGACAAAACGTAAATAAAGTGAGTTCCGGTGTACGTTTACGTTACCCTTGGAAAAATCCAGAAACAGGGCAAGTAGAAGAAATCCTTATCGAATGCACCGAGACACGTGACCAGCCCAAAAACAAAGAGCGCGCCCTAAGCCGCCTGTACACTTTTGTCTATGACCGTGAGCATTCAAAATATGTCAACGATATTCAAAGCAGACGTAAATCACTTGTATCAACAGGTGACCGCTCGGCGAAAATACGCACATACAATTTTCCACAAGGCCGTGTTACTGACCACCGCATTGGTTACACAACGCATGACTTGCAAGGCTTCCTAAACGGAGATATTCAAGACATGATAGACCACCTCACTGTAGCCGAAAATGCAGAGAAACTAAAGGAAAACGAACTCTAAAGCAAATAGTCATGGCACAATTTTGGACAAGAAAGAAGGAAGATTACAAGAAAGAAGATACTTTACAAGCTGAAGACTTCTTGAAAAGAGTAAGCGAAGAAGCTACAAAAAATAAGGTAATAGAAAAGCCGCGAATAGAAAATACTAAATAGGCATGAACAGACAACAACTTGTCAAGGAGATTTTCAATAAGAAAAGCTTCCTCTGCGTTGGCCTTGATACAGACATAAATAAAATGCCAGAATGTATCAAGGGCGAAGATAATCCTTTATTTGCTTTCAACAAGGCAATTATTGATGCAACTGCAAAATATTGTGTTGCATATAAGCCAAACTTAGCATTTTACGAATGCTATGGGTTAGATGGAATGAGAGCTTTTGAAAGTACCATCACATATCTAAAGAAGTTTTATCCAAACCACTTCATTATAGCTGATGCTAAACGAGGTGATATAGGAAATACATCTGCAATGTATGCAAAGACCTTTTTCGATTTATATGATGTTGATGCACTGACAGTAGCTCCATACATGGGTGAGGACAGTATAACACCATTTCTCGAATATAAGGATAAATGGGTCATTGTACTGGCTTTAACTAGCAATAAAGGCAGCCATGATTTTCAATTGACCGAAGATAAAAATGGCGAAATGCTATACGAAAAGGTCATAAGAAAAACTCTACAATGGGGTTCTACTGACAATATCATGTATGTTGTCGGTGCCACACAAGGCAAAATGTTTGAGGATATACGCCACGTTGCCCCTAATAGTTTTCTGCTTGTTCCTGGTGTTGGTGCACAGGGAGGAAGCCTGCAAGAAGTTTGCAAATATGGTATAACAAAAGATTGCGGACTGCTCGTAAATTCCAGCCGTGGCATTATCTATGCAGGACATGACACAGATTTCGCTTTCATTGCAGCAGAAAAGGCAAAAGCTCTACAGCAACAAATGGCTGCAGAACTAGAAAAATTGTCATAGAAGCGTATGAATTATTTCACAAAAGGCATATAAGTGTGCAATCACATGCCTTTTGTGTCATAAAAATCTGAAATAATCAACAGTTTTCAACATTGTTAGAAAATAAATGATTATTTTTGCGGAAACGTTTTAACAAACATTCTTTATGATGGAATTTTCTGCAAAACAAATAGCCCAATTTATACAGGGAAAAGTTGAAGGTGACGAGAATGCTTTGGTACATACCTTTGCAAAGATTGAGGATGGTGTACCTGGAGCTATCTCATTTCTTGCTAATCCAAAATACACTCATTATATCTACAACACAAAGTCTACAATTGTGCTTGTAGATAAAAGCCTTGAAATTGAATATCCAGTAAAGACGACCCTTATCCGGGTAAAAAATGCCAGAGACTGTGTGGCAAAATTGCTACAGCTATATGAGTCGACAAAACCAAAGAAGCAGGGAATAGACCCATTAGCTTTCATATCACCTAAAGCCAAAATCGGTAACGACTGCTATATCGGAGCATTTGCATACATTGCCGATGGAGTGGAGATAGGCGATGGTTGCCAGATATATCCGAATGTGACAATCATGGAGAATGTAAAGATTGGCAACAATTGCAT
Organism: uncultured Prevotella sp.; assembly: GCA_964655685.1. Classification (GTDB taxonomy): domain Bacteria; phylum Bacteroidota; class Bacteroidia; order Bacteroidales; family Bacteroidaceae; genus Prevotella. Next base: position 30,241 of record CAZZNO010000011.1, on the reverse strand, counting down.
TCTTTACCCTAACGTGAGCATTTACCACGATTGTCACCTTGGAAATAATATCGTTATACATTCTGGTACTGTAATTGGAGCTGACGGCTTTGGCTTTGCGCCAAATCAAGAAACAGGACAATATGACAAGATTCCTCAAATAGGTATAGTAACTATTGAAGACAATGTAGAGATTGGAGCGAATTCATGTGTTGACCGCTCCACAATGGGTTCTACTATCATTCGGAAAGGCGTAAAACTTGATAATCTTGTACAAATAGCCCATAATACAGATATTGGCGAGAATACTGTAATGTCCGCACAAGTAGGCGTAGCAGGCTCGACGAAAGTGGGACAATGGTGCATGTTCGGAGGTCAAGTAGGTGTATCTGGACATATCACAATTGGCGACAGAGTATTGCTTGGAGCACAATCTGGAGCACCAGGTTCAATAAAAAGCAATCAAACTCTCATCGGTACACCTCCAATGCCTAAAATGGCATATTTCAAGAGTCAGGCTCTCTTAAGAAAACTACCAGAGATTTACAAACAGCTAAACGAGCTTCAGAAAGAAGTAGAAAAACTGAAAAAAGACAAATAATATGGATGCCGAAAAACAAACTACCTTAGGTGGAAGCTTTTCACTCTTCGGTAAAGGACTACATACGGGATTAAACTTAACTGTTACTTTTAATCCTGCTCCTGAAAATACGGGATATAAAATACAACGTATAGACCTTGAGGGGCAACCCATTATTGAGGCTGTGGCAGAAAATGTTGTTGACACACACCGCGGCACTGTAATACAAAAAGGAGATGCCAGAGTATCTACAATAGAACACGGCATGTCTGCACTATATGCCCTCGGCGTCGACAATTGCCTAATACAAGTCAATGGCCCTGAGTTCCCAATACTTGATGGTGCAGCTGACGAATATGTGAAGCAAATACAAAAGGTTGGTATAGTCAATCTAAATGCACCAAAAGACTACTATATAATTCGCAAGAAGATAGAAGTCAGAGATGAAGAAAGCAATTCTATAATCACAATACTTCCAGATGAAGACTTCTCCATCACGGCAATGTGTTCTTTCAACTCAAAGTTCATAAGCTCACAGTTTGCTACTCTTGACAATATAAACAAATACGCAGAAGATATTGCCCCTGCACGCACTTTCGTGTTCGTGCGTGATATAGTACCATTGCTTGAAGCAAACCTTATCAAAGGCGGCGACCTGGACAATGCAATAGTGATCTATGAGAAGCAAGTAGAACAAGCTAAGCTCGACAAGCTTGCAGACTTGTTGCACGTGCCTCATATAGACGCAACAAAGATAGGATACATTCAACATCGCCCATTACAATGGGACAACGAATGTACGCGGCATAAACTGCTTGACATTATTGGCGACATGGCTCTTATAGGCAAACCTATTAAAGGAAGAATTATTGCCACGCGCCCTGGACACACTATAAACAATAAGTTTGCCCGCCAAATGCGTCGGGAAATACGCAAGCACGAAGTGCAGGCTCCAATCTATGATCCAAATGACGAGCCTCTAATGGATAACGTACGTATACGCCAACTTCTGCCACATCGCTACCCTATGCAGCTTATTGACAAGATTGTAGCTATGGGAGCAAATACTATTGTTGGTGTGAAGAATGTCACTGCAAACGAGCCTTTCTTCCAAGGCCACTTCCCTCAAGAGCCAGTAATGCCAGGTGTGCTACAGATTGAGGCTATGGCTCAATGTGGCGGGTTACTTGTACTAAGCCAACTACAAGAGCCAGAGAAATGGTCAACCTACTTCTTGAAGATTGACGGCGTGAAATTCCGTCACAAGGTTGTACCAGGTGACACGCTCTTGTTCCGTGTTGAGCTCCTAAGCCCAGTCCGTCATGGCATCAGCTCTATGAAGGGATACATGTTTGTAGGCGACCATGTAGTCTCAGAGGCAACTTTTACGGCGCAAATTACAAAAAACGAAGATTAAAAGACAATATGAACCAAATAAGTCCATTAGCATATATCCATCCAGAGGCAAAATTGGGCGATAATAACGTGATAGGCCCATTTTGCTTTATAGACAAGAATACCGTCATAGGCGACAACAATATACTGCATAATAGCGTGACTATCAACTATGGTGCACGCATAGGCAACAATAACGAAGTCTTTCCAGGAGCAAGCCTTTCAACCAAACCACAAGATCTGAAGTTCAAGGGCGAAGATACCCAATGTATCATTGGCGATTTCAACAGCATCCGCGAAAATGTCACAATATCTCGTGGAACAGCTTCAAAAGGCAAGACCATCGTTGGCAACCACAATCTCTTGATGGAAAACATGCACCTTGCCCACGATTGTGTTCTTGGCAATAAATGTATCATTGGCAACTCTACAAAGTTTGCCGGTGAAGTGACTATTGATGATAATGCCGTCATCTCCGCGGTAGTACTTTGTCACCAATTTTGCAAGATAGGTGGCTACGTGATGATACAAGGAGGCTGTCGTTTCAGCCAAGACATTCCACCATATATCATTGCAGGAAAAGAGCCAACGCGATATGCAGGTGTAAATCTAATTGGCTTGCGTCGGCATGGTTTCAGCAATGATCTTATAGAACTCATACACAATGCCTACCGTACACTTTACAGCGAAGGCATTCTTGCAGATGGGATAAAGAAAATAAAAAGTGAACTGCAAGTAACACCAGAAGTTCAATACATTATAGATTTCGTAAGCACGTCAAAACGTGGAATTATAAGGTAGCTGCAATTACAGCAAACCATTTTGATGAATACCCTTTTTGTATTGTTGGGTCCTACAGGAGTAGGTAAGACTGAAATTGCCATTACTATAGCAAGGCATTTGCATACGCCTGTCATAAATGCCGACTCACGTCAAATTTTTGCCGAGTTGCCAATAGGTACAGCCGCACCAACTAAAGAACAACTTGATGCCGTCAGACATTATTTTGTAGGAAACCATCACATTACAGATTATTACAGCGCGGCAATCTTCGAAGAAGATTGCCTTAGCTTGTTGCAGCATCTCTTTGAAGGTGAAGAAGACGGCGAGGCACATAAGGCCGCACTCCTTGCAGGAGGCAGTATGATGTATATTGATGCTGTTTGCAAAGGAATCGATGACATTCCTACAGTAGACGACAAGACACGCATTGAAATGAAGCAAAGACTTGATAAAGAAGGCTTACCTGCACTTGTAGAAGAACTAAGAATCCTTGATCCAGAACATTGGAAAATAGTTGACCGCAACAATCCACGACGTGTGGTACATGCACTTGAAATATGCCACATGACAGGACGTACATATTCATCTTTCCGCACTAATACAATTAAACGGCGACCATTCAGAATCATAAAGATTGGATTAAACCGCCCACGCGAGGAGATGTATGAGCGTATAAACCACCGAGTACTTGACATGATGAACGCCGGACTTGAAGATGAAGTCTTGAAAATGTTACCTTACCGAAGTCTTAATGCTCTTAATACTGTTGGTTATAAAGAGATGTTCGACTATCTTGATGGATTGCTAACACATGAGGAAACTATAAGACAAATACAGTCCAACACACGTCGATATATGCGAAAACAACTTACATGGTTTAAGAAAGACCAAAGCATAAGATGGTTTAATCCCGAAAACATTGAAGAAATCATAAATTACATTGACAAAAACATGCTGGAAGCATAATATTTAGTATTTTTGCAAATATAATGCTCTATTGTCGAACGCAATAGTTTACACTTTAAAAGATGAAAAAAATCAAAGCCCTATTCGGTTGGTGTTGGCGTAAAATTCGTAGTTTTTGGCCTTGGTATAAAAGTTTATACCAAGGGCGCGCTTGGTACACCAAAACGCTTGTCGGCATCGTTTCTTTCTTTGCCCTATTACTGATTTACCTTGGTGCTGTTGACATAAACTTCTTATGGCTGTTCGGTAAAAGCCCTGGCTATTTTTCAGGAATAATGGATCCGCCAACGAACCAAGCTTCTGAGCTGTACAGTGCAGACGGTAAACTCATTGGCAAATATTTTAACGAGAACCGCACTCCTGTTAAATACAACCAAATCAATCCCGACTTCTTCAAAGCTCTTGTAGACACCGAAGATGAGCGGTATTACAAACGCCCACGCGGTATGGCTGTTGACGTAGTGGGTATTTTTGCTGCCGTGAAAGATGCAGTCCTGCGACACGACGGGCGTGGAGCATCTACCATATCGCAGCAGTTGGCAAAAAACATGTTTCGTGTACGTTCTCAATACAGCACCGGATTGCTTGGCAAAATACCAGGCCTTAAGATACTCATTGTCAAAAGCAAAGAGTGGATTATAGCAACCAAACTTGAGACCGTATACAATAAGCGCGACATAATTACAATGTATGCCAATACTGTCGATTTCGGCAATAACGCCTATGGCATAAAAACAGCCGCGAAAACATATTTTGGCACGACCCCAGACAGCCTTACAACGCAAGACTGTGCTGTACTCGTGGGTATGCTTAAGGCGACAACGCTTTACAATCCAAAGACTAATCCAGAGAATAGCAAGAAGCGCCGCAACGTTGTGCTTGCAAACATGCTCACCCACGGCGACCTTACTAAAAATGCTTGCGATTCTTTGCAGCAATTGCCTATAACACTTCACTTTAAAGTAGAGGAAAACTATGATGGACAAGCCATGTATTTCCGTGAAGCAGTTGCAAGCTACATAGACTCAACACTTGTAGACGACGAAGGAAAGCCAAAATACGACTTGTATAGTGCCGGACTGAAAATATATACTACTCTCGACAGCCGCATGCAAAAGTATGCTGAAGAAGCTGCTATGACACAAATGAAAAAGGTTCAGCAGAACTTCAACAATCACTGGAGTATATACCGCAATCAAAGCAAGAACTGGTTGCGACAGGCACCTTGGCGCGATGAAAATGGCAACGAAATTCCCGGCTTCATTGATCAAATAGCACAACGGCAGCCATTCTATAAGGCTTTGTTGGCAAAATATCCCAACAATCCAGACTCAATAAACTATTATTATCGTGAATGGGTTCACCCAGTGAAAGTCTTTGACTATGATAAAGGAACTGTCACAAAAGACATGACCTCTGAAGATTCCATAAAATATATGGTAACCTTCATGCACTGCGCTATGGTTGCAATGGAGCCACAGACTGGAGCCGTCAAGGCATGGGTTGGTGACATTGATTTCAAGTCATGGAAATACGACAAAGTCACGGCTGAGCGTCAGCCTGGATCTACATTCAAGCTCTTTGTCTATACCGAGGCTATGAATCAGGGCCTAACACCATGCGACAAGCGGCGCGACGAATATATTTCCATGCAGGTATTCGACAAGAAGAAAAACGAGATGGTGACATGGACCCCAAGCAATGCCAATGGCACCTTCTCCGGCGACTCAATGCCTCTAAAAAGTGCTTTTGCAAAGAGCATAAACTCTGTAGCCGTACGACTTGGACAAGAGATGGGCATTAAACGCATCATTGAAACTGCACACGCAATGGGTATCAAGAGTCCACTCGACGAAGAACCTTCACTCGCGCTTGGTTCAAGCGATGTAACATTGCTTGAATTGACTAATGCCTATTGTACTGTAGCCAACAATGGCATGCATCATGACCCGGTACTCGTGACCCGCATCGAAGACAAAGATGGCAAAGTGGTATGGGAAGACAAGAGCCAGCCAGAGCAAGTAATACCTTACAAGAGCGCATTCTTGATGCAGCAACTTCTCATAGGCGGCACGCGCGAGCCGGGTGGCACAAGCCAAAGCCTTTTGGCTAAAGAATATGCAGGCGGATATTACGATACCGATTTCGGCGGCAAAACCGGCACATCAAACAACCACTCTGACGCATGGTTCGAATGCGTAAGCCCAAATTTGGTTGTCGGTGCATGGGTAGGCGGCGAATATCGCAGCATACACTTCCGCACAGGCGCATTGGGACAAGGCTCACGTACAGCTTTGCCAATTACAGGTCTCTTTATGAACTCGCTTCTTGCAGACCCTGCATTTAAGAAATATCATGGACGATTCAAGAAACCTTCAGAAGACGATGGAATAACTTCAGACATGTATACATGTCAAAGCTATTATGCACCGGCTAAAAGAGACACTATCGAAAACGACAGTACTCAGCTTGTAACCAATGAAGAAGTTATTCTTGACGAGAACGGCGAACCTATAATAGAGCCAGCAAATCAGTCAGAAGAAAACAATGCTAATGGCCAGCAAAAAGAAAATGCCGAACAAAAACCAAAAGCAGAAAAGAAACGAAAGACAGAAGAACAGGTCAATCTTGATAATCTGTAATGGCCGAAGATAACATAGATTTGAAAAACGCAGAGCTAGAACAAGCCCTGCAAATCATACAGTTTACCCGCCGCTCGCTTTTCCTAACAGGAAAAGCAGGGACGGGTAAATCCACTTTTCTACGATACATTGCATCTCACACCAAAAAGAAACACGTGATACTTGCACCGACAGGCATAGCAGCCATAAATGCAGGCGGCTCCACCCTTCACAGTTTCTTCAAGTTACCCTTTCATCCACTGCTGCCCAATGACATTCAGTATTCAGTCTATAATATTCGCAAAACACTGAAATATAATGGCGAAAAGATAAAAATCATACGCGAACTGGAGCTTATTATCATTGATGAGATTAGCATGGTGCGAGCCGACATCATTGATTTTATCGACAAAGTTTTGCGTATATATAGTGGGCGTATGCGTGAACCATTTGGCGGAAAACAATTGCTATTGGTAGGAGACATATACCAACTTGAGCCTGTTGTAAGAGAAGATGACAAGGCTTTGCTGCGGCCATTCTACCAGTCTACTTTCTTTTTCAATGCCAAAGTTTTTCAACAGATGCAACTTGTCTCAATAGAGCTGAAGAAGGTTTACAGGCAGAAAGATCCTTTGTTCATAAGCATTCTCGACCACATACGCACATCACAAGTTACAGAACAAGAACTTGCCTTGCTCAACCAGCAAGTTCAAAACGACGATGATGTGTCTTCAAATAAAGATGCTAATGCCCACAATGACTCTAAGTTGTCTATTACTCTTTCCACACGACGCGACACAGTAGACTATATCAATAACAACAAGCTCCAAGAGATTGAAGGAGCGCCTGAAATATTCATTGGCTCAATAAGTGGTGAATTTCCTGAAAGCAGCTTGCCAACACCTAAAGAGCTACAGCTTAAAGTTGGAGCACAAATAATGTTCGTTAGGAATGACATTGACCACAGATGGGTAAACGGCACATTGGGAACCATCATTGGTTTTGACGAAGATACACACGACCGCATATACATCGTCACTGAAGACGGAAGGGAATATGACGTTGAGAGGGAAATCTGGAGCAACCTTAAATACACTTTCAACGAAAAAGAAAAGAAAATAGAGGAGAAAGAGCTCGGCACCTACACGCAGTTCCCAATACGCCTTGCATGGGCAATAACAGTTCACAAAAGCCAAGGCCTCACTTTTAATCATGTTAAGATAGACTTTACAGGTGGCGTGTTTGCTGGTGGGCAAACATACGTTGCATTGTCAAGATGCACTTCGCTGAAAGGCATTACATTAAAGGAGCCCATACATCGTTCCGACGTTTTTGTCAGGCAAGAAGTAGTAAACTTTGCCCAAAATTATAACAACCTGAACATCATAAGCACAGCACTAAAACAGTCTAAGGCCGACAAAGAGTATTGGGATGCAGTGCAGGCTTTCGACCGTGGCGACATGCAAGCAGCTCTTGACAGTTTTTTCCTTGCCATCCATAGCCACTATGTCATAGAAAAGCCAGTGCCACGACGATATATTCGCCGCAAGCTTGACATAATAAACCGACAACGCCAAGAAATTACAGAGCTTAAAGAGCAGTTAAAAAAGAAGGATGATTTCTTGAAAGAACTTGCCGTAGAATATCTTGTTATGGGAAGGGAGTGCGAACAAGAAGGGATGCCGTCTGCAGCAAAACGCAACTATGAGAAGGCACTAAAACTATGTCCTGACTACCCTGAAGCAAAGAGACGCTTGAAAAAGCTTTCTTGAAGAAAGAAATCTTATTGGCAGAAGGAAATAAAAGGGAATGCCAAACAATACGAGCACTGTCCCTACCCTACTCTGCTACCTCCACGTCATCCTGGTTGCCAATCGTCAGGCGCATAAGGTCATAATACGACCCATTGTATATATTGAGGTCTACATTCCCTTTAATGCCTGGCAATACACCTGTGTCAGTGTGTTGCCAAAACTTCCATTTTCCCTTATATTCAACTTTTTCCACATAATAATGGGCTATCCAGTAAGGATAGTCGTCAAACACAGGAGTACTCAGATAGTTTTGCTTAAACTTATAGTACGTGTAGATTATCGGCTTTACGTGGTATTTGTCCTCCACTATATGAAGCCATGTGAGAACGTCAGTTTGGAAATCTTCTACACTCTGACCTTGTGGTTTATGCTCAATATCGAGTACAGGCGGAAGGTCACCATTCAGAAGATGAACTTTCTTCAAGAAGAAATTAGCCTGTGAACGCGCCGATGAATGTATGCTCCAAAAATGATAAGCCCCACGTATAAAGCCATATTCACGAGCTTGGTAAAAGTTATCATTGAAATTAGGATCTATCCTCGACGAGCCTTCTGTCGCCTTTACGATTATGAACCTCAGCGGACAACCGTCAATAAGAGCATTCGAGCGTAACCTGTCCCAATTTATCTTTCCTTGATAATGTGAGATGTCTATGCCGTGAATTTCATATCCTTCCGGATATTTGGCATCGCCATAGAAAGCACGCCAGCGGAAGCCTGTAGGCCCCACAAAGAAATAATAGAACACCCAGATGTAAAGAGCCACTATTGCAGCACCACCTATAAGCCATGCCTTGCGATTGCCTTTACGTAGAAAAGAAAAAAATGACAAAGAAGTCAATCCATGACGGTGCGGCTTCTTCCTTCTGCGATAGTTGCTGGAAGATGTCTTATGTCTATAGGTTGACTTCTTTGTCATCAAATTAGTTTATTTTGCCGCATTTTCGAGAGCAAGCGTCTTCGTCTCACGATCGCAAACCTCAGACGGGCCCCAGTATTGTATTGGACCTGGGTAAATGTAGCATGTCTTACGTGCCCATTCGTCACGATGTGCTGCAAACTCCTTGAACGGAGCACCATCAAGCTCCACAAGAGCTTTGCGGATAACAGGTTTCATCTCACCGTTGCGACGCTCCATGTTCATCATCATTGTGATTGGCACACCGCCAGCCTTCCACTCATCAGTAGGAGCTGAAAGGTTCTTGACAATTGCCATGTAGCCCGTCTTGCCGTTGGCAATGAGGTTGGCAGCACTCACACCCAAAGCATAGCAATAGTCGGCGTCGAAGTTTGAAGGAGCTGCGCAACGACCCTCATAGCCAAAGAAGTGATGTTGTGCGGCAAATTTGCCAACATATTTGCCTTCTTTCTTCCATTCGTCAAGCTTTGCGCCAACCATGTCAGAAATAAGCTTCTCAGTCTCGATGAGCGAAACCTGAACGTTTCCGTGAGGGTCACGGTCAAGAGACAGCTGGCGGGCTACGCCTTCAGGCAGCGTTGCGAATGTAGCAGCATTGTCCTTGCTCAAGTGTGCAAGGATGTACTCGCGCTGTGCATCCTTATCAAGGTCTTTATAATCAGCTCCATGCTTTGCAAGCAAGTCATTGAGCTCATCAATAAGACGTCCTATGGCAGGGATGAACTCGATAAGTCCCTCAGGGATAAGCACAACACCGAAATTGTTGCCATCCTCAGCACGCTTTGCAACAGCTGTAGCAATCTGCTCTACAATCTGGTTAAGCGTCATGTCCTTTTTCTCAATCTCTTCAGAGACAAGGCAGATGTTAGGCTGTGTCTGTAAAGCGCACTCCAAGGCAATGTGTGAAGCCGAACGACCCATGAGCTTAATGAAATGCCAGTACTTGCGTGCTGAATTAGCATCACGCTCTATGTTACCAATTACCTCTGAGTAAACCTTAGTAGCAGTGTCGAAACCAAACGACGTCTCAATCTGGTCGTTCTTAAGGTCGCCGTCAATGGTCTTTGGGCAACCAATGACCTGCACGCCATAGTTCTTTGCCTTATAATATTCGGCAAGTACGCAAGCGTTAGTGTTAGAGTCATCACCGCCAATGATAACGACAGCCTTGATGTCGAGCTGACGAATAACTTCAAGTCCCTTCTCGAACTGGTCTACTTTCTCCAGCTTTGTACGACCTGAGCCAATCATATCAAAACCGCCGGTATTACGATATTCGTCTACAAGCTCCGGCGTGAGCTCAATGTATTTGTGGTCAACAAGTCCGCCTGGGCCCATTAGGAAGCCATAGACTTTATTGTCCGCATTCATTTTCTTTACAGCATCAAAGATACCGCAGATTACATTATGGCCGCCAGGAGCCTGACCGCCGCTGAGGATTACGCCCACATTCAGCTTGTTGTTTGCTGCCTTGTCGCCCGGCACAAACTCAATGAGAGGCATTCCATAAGTGTTTGGAAAAAGTTTCTTGATTTCTTCCTGGTCACCTACACTCTGTGTAGGCTCGCCTTCTTTTACCTTTACGGCTCCTTGAAGACCTTTCGGAAGCTTAGGCTGGTACTGAGCACGCGCCTGCTGTAGAACACTTGTTTTCATCGTTTGTGATATTATAAATAAATAATGTGCTTTCTACCTGCAAAAGTACGTTTTTTCCACGACATACTGAAAGAAAAGGCAAAGAAAACAAGTTTTTGAAACTTTTTTTTCATTTATGCATGTTGTTTCCACTTTTTTGTTTATCTTTGGACGTAATTTAAGAACAACCATCAATTAAAACATTACTATGGCAAAGAAAAGAGATTTAAAGCGCAACATAAATTATGTGTGCAGCGATTTGTTTGCAGAGGCAATGGCCACGGCTTTATATGGCAACAAAGACAATAGGGATGCAGCCGACAACCTCCTGTCTACAATCATCATCACCCGCAATGATTTCGTTGCGCGCATTTCTCATCCTGAACCAGGCATGAAACCCCGCGAATATTACAAAGCCCTCATAAGGGACTTCAACGAGCAAATATCAGACATTATTGATAAAATAGGCAATTTAGGCTAAGCTGACCATGTTCAGAAAATTCTGCAACTGGCTGTTGTTCAAGCGATGGGGCTGGAAGCTTAATGTAACGGTTGAGTTTCCGAAAAAGTTCATCATTGCGCTTGCCCCACATACAAGCAACTGGGATTTTGTGTTAGGCCAGTTATACATGCGCTCCCAAGGATTGAACATTAACTTTCTTATGAAGAAAGAATGGTTTTTCTGGCCATTGGGGTGCATCTTCCGCAAGATGGGTGGCATTCCTGTTTACCGCTCAAAGCATACGCACATGACTGATGTCCTTGCAAAGGAGGCTGAACAAAGAGAATCGTTCAGGCTGTGCATTACACCGGAAGCCACTCGCTCTCTCAATCCCAACTGGAAGCTGGGTTTCTACTATATCGCGCAAAAAGCGCAAATACCCATCCTCCTTTACGGACTCGATTATGAACGGAAACTCATACAATGCACTGAAAGTTTCATACCCAGTGGCAATGTCGATGACGACATGAAACACATAAAACTATACTTCAAAGACTTCAAAGGCAAATACCCTGAGAAATTCACGGTCGGAAATATATAATGATGAATAGGCTATTATATATACTGTTTTGCAGCCTTGCATTCTCCACGTCTTCGTTGGCACATCCGTCAAGTGAGGATGATGTCAACCCTCTTTGGGGGAATATTGATTATAAAGGTAAACCGTGGGTAAGCAACTTCTCCAGTGCTACGGACATTACGCGAGGACTGGACGGTCGCCACGTCTCGCTTTGGGCATCACATGGAAGGTATTACGACAACGAGCATAACAAATGGGAATGGCAAAGACCAAACCTCTTTGGCACCACTGAAGACTTGTTTACTCAAACAATAGTAGTGCCGTTCCTTATACCAATGCTTGAAAATGCCGGCGCCATAGTGTTCACTCCACGTGAACGTGACTGGCAGACTCTTGAATATATTGTAGACCCCGACGGAGGCATTGCCTCACAGGCATCCAACTATTCAGAGTATGCAGAGAACGGTAAATGGATTTCGACCGGCATTGCCGGTTTTGCCGCACATGAAGGCAAATACCAGGACAACGAGAATCCTTTCAAGGCTGGCACAGCAAGAATGATAAGCTCTACCAAGAAGCCAGGCAAGGCCTATGCCCTATGGAAGCCTTACTTTGTGAAGAAAGGCAGATATGCAGTCTATGTAAGCTATCAGACTCTCGACAATAGCATTGACGATGCTCATTATACAGTCTTCCATCAAGGCACAGCCACAGAGTTCCGCATAAATCAGAAAATGGGAGGCGGCACCTGGGTTTACCTCGGCACATTCACGTTCGACGAAGGAAGCAACATCGACAACTGCGTAATGCTGACAAACCAAAGCAAGCGCAAGGGCATGGTTAGTGCCGATGCCGTGCGCTTTGGCGGCGGCATGGGAAACATTGAACGCGGTGGAAACACAAGTGGCTATCCGAGAGCCTTGGAGGGCGCACGTTACTATGCACAATGGGCTGGAGCGCCTTACAACATCTATAGCGGGCGCGGCGGAACCGACGATTACTCCGATGATATAAACGTACGTTCGTTGATGTCGAACTGGCTTTCAGGCGGTTCTGCATTCAACCCCATACAAGAGGGGCTCAACGTCCCTATAGAGCTTTCGCTTGCTGTACATAGTGATGCCGGTTATGCAAAAGACGGCACAACCCCGTGGGGAAGCCTCGCAATATGCACCACCGACTTCAATGACGGTCGATTGGCTTCCGGCATAACACGGCAAGCGTCAAAGCAATTCGCGTCAATGCTCCTTGACAACGTAACAGCCGACCTGAGAACCAAATATAAGGATTGGCCCAAACGCTACTTGTGGGATAAGAATTATTCGGAAACGCGGTTGCCGGCAGTGCCGTCAGCAATACTGGAGACTCTCTCTCATCAGAGTTTCCCGGACATGCTGTTGGGACAAGACCCCAACTTCCGCTTCGACCTCGCACGCTCTATCTATAAGACTATTGCACGCTACATCAATGGCATGCATGGCAAGTCTACCGTAATAGAACCGCTTGCACCACAAAACATTTCCGTAGAGCTTGACAAAGACGAGGCAACGCTGAGTTGGAATGCCCAAAACGACCAACAAGAACCATCGGCAAAGCCAGACTATTATATTGTATATACAGCCATAGGTAAGGGCGGCTTCGACAATGGCAGAAAAGTAAAAGGCACTTCACTGAGCCTCAACTTGAAGCCAAGCCTGCCATATCATTTCCGAGTAACTGCCGCCAACCGTGGAGGCGAGAGCTTCCCAACAGAAGTGGTATCAGCGCTCTATGAACCTCACGCCACACAGACCGTGCTTGTTGTCAACGGCTTCCATCGCCTGTCAGCCCCCGAAGTCGTAAACAACGACACGCAGCAAGGCTTTGACCTTGACAGCGACATTGGCGTAAGCTACGGGCTAACGGCAGGATGGAACGGCAGGCAAACCAATTTTAACCGTGCGAGAATGGGCATTGTCAGCAGTACCGGACTCGGCTATGGCGGAGACGAACTTGCCGGGCATTTCATAGCCGGAAACGACTTTAACTATGTTGCTACGCACGCCAGTGCCATTGCATCGGCACATAAATACAACGTAGCAAGCTGCTCGTCCAAGGCAATTGAGATTGGCAAAGTAAAGCTTGAAAAGTACGCAGCCGTTGACCTCATACTTGGGCTTGAGCGTTTCAACCCCTACTCGGTGAAATATTACAAATCGTTTCCCTTGTCATTGCAGAAACGCCTTACCGGCTATGTCAATCACAATGGCAAGCTATTAGTAAGCGGAGCATACATAGGCTCTGACATGGACGATGCCAACGACAGCGCATGGCTCAGCCAGACACTCCGGCTGACAAGCGTAGGGCAATTGGCAACCGACACCATTGCCGGTGCAAAAGGTATGGGAATAGAGGGCTTCGACTTTTATCGTTCACTCAATTCTGAGCATTATGCCGTCCAAAAGGCCGACATATTGCAGCCAGACGCAAGTGCGTTCTGCGCAATGCAATACAGCAACGGAAGCCCTGCGGCAGTAGGCTACGACGGTGCCAATTGCAAGACATTCGCCATAGGTTTCCCGTTTGAATGTATAACAGAAGAAGCAACGCGTGACAACATCATGCGTGGCATACTCAATTTTCTTTTGCGATAATCAAAGGACTAAAGATAACATTTTAAACTATGAAGATACAAGCAAATCTTTCTGGGACAAGAAGCATCGAGGTTACTGACAAGCACTTAGAAACCATCGACAAATACTCACTTCTTAGAAACCTAATTGACAGCAATGGCATAATAGACGAGGCCGTTCTTGACAAGCTGAAGCTCAACGTGCGCTCGCTGCTCGAAGGAGATGCAGGTGGCGACCGTGACCTGCTTGACTTGTGCCTTGATGTCATTTACAACAGCAATATGAAAGCCTACGGACTGCACGAGCTCGTGTTGCTCTATATCGATTGGAAGGGCAAACAAGAAAATTGATGCTTACAGACTTTCTGCCAACAACAAAAAAGGAATGCGAACTGAGGGGATGGACACAGCTTGATGTCATCATTTTCTCAGGCGACGCCTATGTGGACCATCCTGCCTTTGCCGCTGCCGTAATAGGCCGCATCATTGAGGCAAGGGGTTATCGCGTGGCAATAGTGCCGCAGCCGGATTGGCATGGCGATTACCGTGACTTCAAGAAGCTTGGGAGACCAAGACTTTTCTTTGCCGTCTCTCCAGGCAACATGGACAGCATGGTAAACCGCTACACGGCAAACAGGCGTATGCGCCACGATGACGCATACAGTCCTGACTCACGCCATGACATGCGCCCCGACTATCCAAGCATTGTCTACACGCAAATACTAAAGAAGCTATATCCCGACGTGCCGGTAGTG
Organism: uncultured Prevotella sp.; assembly: GCA_964655685.1. Lineage (GTDB taxonomy): Bacteria > Bacteroidota > Bacteroidia > Bacteroidales > Bacteroidaceae > Prevotella. The sequence continues at coordinate 15,161 of CAZZNO010000011.1, read as the reverse complement.
CTTGGGGGCATAGAGGCATCGTTGCGCCGCTTCACACACTACGATTACTGGCAAGACAAGCTCCTGAAACCAATACTCTGCCTTAGCGGGGCCGACTTCCTGCTCTACGGCATGGGCGAAAGAAACACGGTTGAACTATGCCAAAAGTTGGACAGCGGAAAGACCATAAAAGAAATAGGAGACATACCGCAAACTTCTTTCTTATGCCACAAGGAAGACATTCCCGGGGGCATAAAAGATGACGATATAGTGCTCCACTCGTACGAGGAATGCCTGCACAACAAAAAAGCGCATGCCGAAAACTTCCGCCACATTGAGGAAGAATGCAACCGCATGCACGGGCAACGCATGATGCAGAAGGTAGGAGACACGTATGTTGTGCAAAACCCGATGTACCCTCCATTGACAAGTGAGGAACTTGACGCATCGTTCGACCTGCCTTACACACGCCTGCCACACCCAAAATACAAAGGCAAGACCATTCCTGCCTACGAAATGATAAAGTTCTCCATAAACATGCACCGCGGCTGTTTTGGAGGATGCGCCTTTTGCACCATTTCCGCCCATCAGGGCAAATTTGTGGTATGCCGCTCAAAGGAGAGCATCATCAAGGAGGCAAAGAAAATCATAGCCATGCCTGACTTCAAGGGTTATATTTCCGACCTTGGAGGCCCGTCGGCAAACATGTACGGCATGCACGGGCGCAATCTCAAAGCTTGTGAGCATTGCAAAAGACCGTCGTGCATCAACCCGGAGGTATGCCCCAACCTTAACACGGACCACTCAAAGCTGCTCGACATATACCACGCCGTAGATGCCTTGCCCGGAGTGAAAAAAAGTTTCATAGGCAGTGGCGTGCGCTACGACCTCATACTGCACAAGTCAAAAGACGAAAAGGCGAACCAGGCAGCCATGCAATACGCCCGTGAACTGATAACCAAGCACGTCAGCGGCAGGCTGAAAGTGGCGCCGGAGCATACTTCAGACAGGGTGCTTAAGTTCATGCGCAAGCCGTCGTTTAAGCTTTTCTATGAATTCAAGCGCCTCTTTGACAAGATAAATCGCGAGGCAGGACTTAACCAACAAATCATACCCTACTTCATAAGTTCTCACCCAGCCTGCCATGAAGAAGACATGGCTGAGCTTGCTGTGCTGACCAAAGACTTGAACTTTCACCTTGAGCAGGTACAGGATTTCACGCCTACGCCAATGACAGTGAGCACCACGGCATTCTATACAGGCTATGACCCATATACGCTTGAACCCATATACTGCGCCCACACAGCACGTGAGAAACTTGCGCAACGCATGTTTTTCTTTTGGTACAAGCCTGAAGAAAGAGGCAGCATAGAGCGTGAACTTAAACGCATAGGGAGGCCAGACTTGATAAAGAAGCTATACGACGGCGTTCCTTTCAGTGGGCACACTCACTACGATTCAAGGGCCATAGGGAGCTCACCTGTAAATAACAGAAACGGCAACCGCAAAGACTCAGACCGCCGAAACGAGAAACGCAAGTCATTCAACCCTAATTTCAATTCCTCTGCCAAAAAGAAACGAAGGTAGATTTTCCTTAGCTTAACAGCATAAAAAACAACCGTTTAAGCCGTAAAGGCCAATCTTTTACGGCTTATCTGGATTCTTACCACGGCGCG
>CAZZNO010000011.1:0-13406 GCA_964655685.1 uncultured Prevotella sp. | reverse complement strand
AGTGTGTCAGGGCGTGACACTGGGTGTGTCAGGGCGTGACACTGAGATTGTAAAAGTGCTGTATTTGCTTATCAGAACGGCAATCCCACCGCAAAATGGAACTTGAAGTCACGGCTAAAGTCAGGATGGAAGATGGCATAATGTTCATGCTCGTTCCTATAAGCAGGATTTATCGCCTTCATGCCCATATCGAAACGCAATACGAAATAGCTGAAGTTCAGACGCAAACCAAAGCCGTAAGCCACTGCTATCTGCTCATAAAACTTGTCGAGCTTAAACTGCCCACCGGGCTGATCGGGGTAGTTGCGTAAAGTCCAAATGTTTCCGGCATCGACAAACAACGCACCATCAAATTTCCAAAACAGGTATGTGCGGTATTCGGCATTGAGGTCAAGCTTAAGGTCGCCTGTCTGGTTGATAAAGTCTATGCGGCCGTCGTTTCCACGAAAAGAACCTGGGCCGAGCTCCCTCACAGCCCATCCCCTGACGCTATTGGCTCCACCTGCAAAATAGCGTTTCTCAAAAGGCAAGATGTTGCTGTTGCCATAGGGCCATGCAATGCCAAAATCGCTGTGCAAGGCAAGCGTGTTGCGCGAGTCGAAGCGTATAAGGTGCGTATAGTCGAAATCGAACTTGACATATTGGGCATATGCTATATTAAACAATGTATACTGCCCGTTATTGTTTTTCTTGAAGTTGAGGAACGAGGCAAAGGTGTTAAGTAGGTTGCCACTCGTCTCTATATTCATCCTCATGGCATTGTTGTCGTTGTTATAGCTCATGCCAAATCCCAACCTCATTATAAACAAATCCTCATAATTATACCTTAAGATGGCATTGCGGTTGCTTACGCTGTCAAGGTAATCATGCTTGAATGTCTCGCTTATCCAAGGCATGTAAACATAGTTTAGGTCGGGTATGTCGAGCCTGTAGTTCAAATGCTTGCCCGGGACTGACCAACGGTATCTCCAAGCCAAAGAGAAGACTCGTCGGTGAAATTCCGGCCGGTTCTGCAAATCCCAAGATACAGACAGCTCAGACGATGCCGTACTGTGACGGCGGAAGTCTCTCGTAAGGAACGGGGCAATGAAGCGCGGGAATTGAAGCCTGCCCTCTATGCTGTATTCCTCAAAATCTTCATCACGATAACCTTCAAGCCCTGTGATTGCTTCAAAGGCAGCCCTGAATTGTATGCTCAAAAGCTCTGAACCACGAAATATGTTACGGTTTTGGTAAGTCAGCGATGCGGCTGCGCCTAAGTCGCCGGCTGTATTGGTGCCTTCAGGCTGAAAGGCAATGGTAGAAGGGCGGCTTGTTGAAAGACGTATGTCACAATCGAGAAGCGTAGTGTCAGGATGCTCACGAAACTGTATGTCCGTATATCTCACAGCAGGGAACCGTCCGAAGTTGTTATAAGTTGACTGTAGATCAGACTGGCTGTAATAATTTCCCAACTTCAAAGCCGTAGCGCCATCAAGCACATTGCGGCGCAAATGAAGCGACTTGCCTGAGCCGCTAAAATAATTAATACTGCTTATGGTATAACGCGGATGGGCGACCTCCGGGGCATCATTGTTAGCACGATACTTCAATAGATGCATTGTGAGGTTTATGTCATTCTCATTTCTGGCAGAGTCGGCAGTATAGATTATGAAATCTTTATGAAACTTGTAATAACCAGAGTCAAGCAATATGTCTGTAATGCGCTTTCTTTCACCGTCAAGGTCAGCCACTGTAAAATGGCTACCCTTGCGCAAGCCTATGTTCTTAGTATGTTTCCTCGCCATTTGGGTCGCCCTATAATTTGACAGCGTGCGGGCTACCGACGAATCCTGAATATCATATTTTATATTATTAATGAGGTAAGGTGTGCCTGGATGCAGTGTATAAATAGCCTTTAGCTTTTTGCCGTGCAGCTTGGTAGTAAAATCCACCTGCGCGTGCATATAGCCTTGGTTCTGCATGGCTTTGCGCAAGTCTTCTACGGAAAGTTTTGCCTGGACACTGTCAAAAATAACAGGCTTTTCGCCTACCTTCTTCAACGTACGGTTAATCCACTTGGTAGAGTCCTTGCCAGACATGGCGTATGTGCCCAAAGGAATTTTGAAAAGCGAAAACCACTTTGAATTTGCCTTTTGACGTATATATGGTTCAAGGGAAGAAGCGTTGAGCGACCTTGAGTCTGACTTAATCTCTACACTCTCAAGCAAATACCCATCTTGTGGCACATACTTGGAACTGCTGCAACTGCCAGCCAGCATGACCAACAATATAGCCGTAGAGTATATAAGAAGTTTAACGTTCAAGGAATATACGATATTTTATCAAATCATTTGCAAAGTTAATCAATATTCCCGATAAACAAAGCAATAAAAGCCTTTTTTAAGCCAAAGACTTATATTGGGCTGTACCAACAGCAAAGACGCTGAACTGATATAGCCTTGCTGATCAAATGCCATAAAGAAGCATATAACGAGCCTTGAAAGACAAGAATAAGCCGTCCACATGCAAAAAACAATAATAAGAGCAAGCTAATTAACATTTTTTTATTGGGAACATGTTGCCAAACAACAAAAAAAACGTAACTTTGCAAACATCTTACAAAGAGAAAGCTGTTTCCTATCTGGAAACCTTTTATTTTCATTTCAAAAAATCATTTTAACTTTATACATTATATGTATAGTAAAGACGAATTATCTACAAAGAACGATGCTGAACTCGTTGGCATTGCCAAAGATTTGCAAATAGACGCAAGCAAATTTGACAAACAAGAAGACCTAATCTACGCAATTCTTGACAAGCAAGCGGAGGTTGGCAGCAGCAAGCCACAGGCAGCTCCTGCCAAGCACAAACGTTCACGCATAGCAAAGAATGATTCCGACAATACAAATCAGCCTAAGGCAAAGGATGACCAAAGCGTCAATAGCAATAAACCTCAGGCTGAGAACCAAGCCAACATTGATGATTTAGAAGCTAAAATCAAATCATTGGAAAGCGAATTGAACTCTCTGCCACGGCACAGAGGCCCTAAAACCAAGCAGGAACGCCAGCTAATAGTCCAAATAAACAAGCTGAAAGAACAGCTGGAAGCCAAGAAAAGGCCAGCCGGACAAGGTGAGGTGAGGGAAGCCAAATTCTTCGCAGCGTTGCCTAAAAACAATAATGTCATTAAAGACAACATAATCAAGCCGGTAGGAGGGCCGGAAAGCCTTCAAGGTAGCGACGCTATAATACCTCAAAGCGGTCAGGCTCCTGTTGACAACAACATGATAGCCAACCTACAGGCACGCATGAAGGCACATAACGACAAAGCACAGACAAGCGACGTATGGGAAGGCGACCCCAATGATGGAACCGATTTCATTACAGTCGTAGACCTTCCTATAGAAGACCAAGGCACAGTGCCAAGCTATGACATGCTTGACAACCCTACGACCCCGGCTTATCACAGTGCACCTGTGCAGATGCCTGCTCCAGCCCCCGTCATCCAAGACAAAGAGCCACAGCCTTTTGATTTCTCTGACATCATAACGACAAACGGTGTGTTGGAGATAATGCCGGATGGTTATGGCTTCCTGCGTTCAAGCGATTATAATTACTTGTCGTCGCCAGACGATGTTTATGTCCCAGCCAACCAAGTCAAGCGCTATGGTCTAAAGACTGGTGACGTGATAGAAGGCAGAGTAAGGCCACCTCATGAGGGAGAGAAGTATTTCCCATTGACAAGCGTTGACACCATCGACGGGCGCACACCAAATGAAGTTCGAGACAGAGTGCCTTTTGAAAACCTCACGCCTCTGTTCCCTGACGAGAAATTCAATCTCTGTGGCGACCCCAAGACTACAAATCTGTCAACCCGTATTGTTGACTTATTTTCGCCCATCGGCAAAGGCCAGCGTGCCCTGATTGTGGCTCAGCCAAAGACAGGTAAGACAATCCTGATGAAAAACATAGCCAATGCCATTGCTGCCAACCATCCGGAAGCTTACCTTATGATGCTTCTTATAGATGAGCGCCCTGAAGAGGTGACTGACATGGCTCGCACGGTAAACGCCGAGGTCATTGCTTCTACCTTTGATGAGCCTGCTGAGAGACACGTAAAGATTGCAGGCATAGTGCTTGAAAAGGCAAAGCGTATGGTGGAATGCGGCCACGACGTTGTAATATTCCTTGACTCAATAACACGATTGGCACGTGCCTACAACACGGTTTCACCTGCATCAGGCAAGGTGCTCACTGGCGGTGTAGATGCCAATGCATTGCAAAAGCCTAAACGCTTCTTCGGTGCCGCAAGAAACATCGAAGGCGGTGGCTCTCTGACTATTGTTGCAACGGCACTCATAGACACGGGCTCAAAGATGGACGAAGTCATATTCGAGGAATTCAAGGGTACCGGCAATATGGAGCTACAGCTCGACCGCTCGCTGTCAAACAAGCGTATATACCCGTCAGTGAACCTTGTAGCATCAAGCACGCGACGCGACGACCTGCTGCAAGACAAGACTACACTCGACCGCATGTGGATATTGCGCAAATATATTGCCGACATGAATCCGCTTGAGGCAATGAACTCTATCCACGACCGCATGGCAAGAACAAAGGACAATACGGAGTTCTTAGCCTCAATGAACGGATAAAAAGAAACTTCAGTTGACCATTCCCGCAACTATGCGGCGGTCAACCTGCGGTATGCCATAAGCATCAAGCAGGGAAGCATCTTCATTCAGCTTAAGCATAAAACTTACGTGCTTGTCCTTGTGAAGTTGCTCTCCTGCTTTTTTTATGTAAAGCCTAAACAAGTCTACTGCTTCTTGCAAATTGCCCTGGAACCAGCGACAATATCCGGCATTAAGATAATCGGCGGCAGACTTCTGGTCTGCACCTAATATTTCGTCATAAAGCTTTGAAGCTTGGTCAAGATGCTTTAAGCACATCTGCCCCCAAGCCAAGGCTCGCTTTACATCCATATTCTGTGCATCAAGATAATAAAGCTCATAAAGCGTTCGTACTGCATCTTCAGCTTTGCCGTCATTGATAAGAGCAATGGCAAGATTCAGCTTATAATACGCCTTATCAGGCTGTTTACGTGAGAGTTGCGCATATTGCTCTGCCGCAACATCATAATGACCGGCATGAAAGCTTGCCAAAGCATAACCTTTTTGGGCGTTCACTTCATCCGGCTGCATGTCTAAGGCTTTTTTGTATAATTGCTCTGCCAATTCATAATGATGAGCCTGCATTTCCAGCCGTGCTTTCAGTATAATGTCCTCAGCCTTTTTATCATCATAATAATTTGCAAGCATTGCAGAAGCATCCGCCACACGTCCGTGCTTCATCAAGAAACGTTCCATGCGCCTTGCCTCCACAGACATATAAGGACGAAACACCTCGTTGTTCATGAAGATATGGTTACTATTCTCGGCAAACGGGTCAAGAAAAGCATGGCGGCAGTCGTTTATACGAAAGAAACGATAAAGATCCTGCAAATACTGGCGACGGATGTAAACAGCAGAAGTCAAATTAGTATCGGGAGGCGTGCCCATCACTTCCATAGTGGCACCACCATTATTGAGCATCTCACGAATGTTTTGCGGCAGGCGATTGTAAATAGAAGACAAGCCAAGGACAAAGCTGTATTTGTCAGAATCACAGAAGGGACCAGACTTAAAAATAGCATCCATGAAACTTGCGTTAAGCATGTCATCGGAAAGGTGGCTTAAACCCGGATGTTGCTTGTAGAAAGGCGTAAACCAATTGCACAAGGTATAGAAGAAGCCAAAGCGTTTCATTTTAGAAAAGCCGCCAAAGTAGATGTCGGCTCCATGCTTTTGCATGTCAACCATCTTTCGTATGCTTTTCTCCATCTCTTCCATCTTCTTATCTGCCTCATCAGGATGCAATATGTCTTCCATAGGGTCGTCTTCTTTCTCCCGTATGCCATAGCGCGTCCATTCGAGACTTTGATTGTTCATGATTGTCGGCATCACATCTTTCCTTATGGTTTCGTTGTCACGCTCGGCATTCATACAATATATCACTTGCATCTGCAACTGGAGCAAATCCTCACAGACTTCAGAATCAGAAAGCAATTCTTCCAAACGCTTCCTTACATTAGGATAAAGCCTTAAGTCGGTAGCCTCAAGCGCAAAGACCCAGCCAACCAACGCACGCTGGCGAAGCCTAACATCTGTAGCCCTGCTATATATTTCCGCCAACGCCAAGACTTTCTCTGCATCGCCTACAAGCAAGGCAGAGAGCATGATGGATGAAACTATTGTGAGAGAGTCTATAGAATCTATTGTAGGAGAGACTATAAGATTAGCCATGTCATTGCCCAACTCCCTACTCCACTGGCGCGAAGCCACAATACGGTTGAAGGCTGACAAAAGCACTTTATGATGATTGTCATAGATGGACTTGCCAAGCTCCTTCTGCTTTTCTTCAGGTTCCAAAGAAAGCATTGCCAAGTCAGACACAAAAGACTCAAGCTTTTCCCTCAAATCATCTATGTCTATATCTTGCAAGCTTACGGCAGAAAAATAAGAAGACACAGAGGCATCAAAGTGAGAACAGACATACATAAGCATGTCGCCAATGACCTTGTCCAGCTTACAAACAAGCTGTTGGTATAACTCTGCCCGATGCTCATCCTTATAGCCTTTGAGCAGATAATTGCACATAAGCTCATAACTGTCCTTAATGTCTTCAATGCGCTCGTTGGCAAAATATATTCCGTTGGCAGCAACTTGGCTTACTATAGCCAGGACTTCACCCATTGGCTCGCCTTTGCACAATGCCAAGCGAAGACCCTGAAGCTTGTTCTTATAATCTGTCCAATTGGATGAATCTAAACGTCTGCTTATATCATTCATGTTTTATTCTCTTTATTTCCACCTTCTTTGTGCCACGTTTAAGTCTCTTTGGCGTGGTGGCGTAGCATGAAAATACTTAAGCTTCGGCAAAGCCTTTATAGTCTTTTCGTCAGCACCGGTATATTTGCTTATGATTTGGGAATAGTGTTGTAAACCTTTGATGTTGATTGAATCGCAAATACTGTTATACACCTTGACAAACGCCTTTAGTTGTTCATTGCGCCGTTTGTCTTTCAAACTTGCTTCACGGAAAGCTATCACACCTAAATGCAGATTCTTCTCACGGCTGTCCATAAGCACGGGATTTTTGTAAAGCACAGCCGTTGTTGCCTGAGGCTCAGTCAGCAACATTGCATCCATTTCATTGTTGAGCAGCATTCGCAAGCGAATGTTCACATCGTTTACTTGAACGCGGAACACATCATATTTCGGCTTTGCGCTGTCTATTGCCAAATCAGCAAGATAATCAGTGGCTGAATACCGTGTGATGGCTATCATTTTATCAGACAACTGCTTTATTTCCTTTACACGCGCCGTGCGGTTTGAAATAAGTTTCCAATAAGCGTTTGTAGCAGTCACATACCTCAGTCCGACGCCAAGCTTTCTAAGCCTCTCGGTACGTATAAGGTCAGAAACAAGGCCCTCTACATGACGACCCGTTATGAGTGTATCACAATCCATTTGGGCGTTGCACCGCCTAAGATGCACGTCAACGCCGCCCTTCTTGAACAAGCTGTCTTCTACGCCTATAAACAGAGGCAGGCAGTCCATCGTTGGCACTGTGGCTATCTTAAGCGAAAGAGAGTCTTGACGGACGAGCTCCTGACGAGCCTTTTTGTCCATCTGCTTCTTCTCCTCATAGCTGCGATTGCATGACAACAGCATTGCCACACATGCTACGATTGTAATATATTGTGTAAATTTTCTCATGATTAGATGCAAAGTTAGCAATTATTTTGTAATCACCATTAAAAATAGCTACTTTTGCAGTCGATTAAAGTGTTAAAACGACTGAACGATGGCGAAAGACAAAACGATGTACGTGTGCAGCAATTGCGGCTATGAGTCGGCAAAGTGGCTCGGCAGATGCCCGTCATGCGGAGAATGGGAAAGCTTCAAGGAAATAAAAGTTGAGGCAAGCTATGGCTCGCATACGGCAAAGAGTGCTGCACAATCGTTGAGCAAGAACAAAACAATACAAATCGGCCCTAACGACGCCAAGCCTCAACGGCTTAAGGAGATACCTGTAAAGGACGAGCCCAGAATTGACACTCACGACGCTGAGCTGAACAGGGTTCTGGGTGGCGGCATTGTGCCAGGAAGCATTGTCCTGATTGGCGGCGAGCCTGGAATAGGAAAATCTACCCTTACCTTGCAGACAATCATCGGCATGGGCGACATGCGCGTGCTGTATGTCAGCGGTGAGGAAAGCGCACATCAGATAAAGATGAGGGCTGAAAGGCTGCATGGCGAAATGACCGACAACGTATTCATACTATGTGAGACATCGCTTGAAAAGATATATGCGCAAATCAGCGAAGTAAAACCACAATTGGTTGTCATCGACTCCATACAAACCATTTCAACCGAGCAAGTAGACTCCTCACCCGGAAGCATTTCGCAAGTGCGCGAGTGCTCCGCATCCCTATTGCGTTTCGCAAAGCAAAGCGGCGTGCCGGTATTGCTTATAGGACATATAAACAAGGAAGGCACACTTGCCGGACCAAAGATTCTGGAACACATTGTAGACACCGTGATACAGTTTGAGGGCGACCAGCACTATGTCTACCGCATTCTGCGAAGTATAAAGAACCGATTTGGCAGCACGTCAGAGCTCGGCATATACGAGATGCGGCAAGATGGGCTCAGGCAAGTGGACAATCCTTCAGAGCTTCTTCTCACCGAAGACCATGAAGGACTGTCAGGCGTTGCCATAAGCTCTGCCATTGAGGGCATGCGCCCTTTCCTTGTTGAAACGCAGGCATTGGTCTCCACTGCCGCCTATGGCACACCGCAAAGGTCGGCAACGGGCTTCGACCAGCGCAGGCTAAACATGCTGTTGGCAGTCTTGGAAAAGCGAGTCGGCTTCAAGCTCATGCAGAAAGACGTTTTCCTAAATATAGCCGGCGGACTAAGGGTGACCGATATGGCTATGGACCTGAGCGTGATAGCAGCCGTACTTTCAAGCAACGTCGACACTCCCATCGAAACAGGCTGGTGCATGTGCGGGGAGGTTGGACTCAGCGGAGAGGTCAGGCCTGTAGGCAGGCTGGAGCAACGCATCGCTGAGGCTGAAAAGCTTGGCTTCAACCATATCATCATACCCGCATATAACATGAAAAGCATCAACGCGCACAAGTATGCCATACAACTGCATCCTGTAAGAAAGGTAGAAGAAGCGTTGAGAGCCCTGTTCGGGTAATCATAAACCTCATTAAAAGTTCGCTAAAAATCATCAACCATGAAGGATTCAATCATTATAGTAAGTGGCGGAATGGACTCTGTCACAATGCTGTACGAATTTAAAGACCGCATAGCCGTAGGTGTCTCGTTCAACTATGGAAGCAAGCACAATGCCAAAGAGATACCCTTTGCCGAAATGCATTGCAAGCGTTTGGGCATACCACACATAACCATAGACTTGGCTTTCATGCCGGAATATTTCAAGTCGAGCCTGCTGAAGGGCGGCGAACCTATCCCGGAGGGCAACTATGATGAAGACAACATGAAGTCTACGGTTGTGCCATTCCGCAACGGCATCATGTTGTCGATAGCCATAGGCATTGCCGAAAGCAACCACTTGAAATATGTCATGATGGCAAACCATGCCGGCGACCACACTATCTATCCAGACTGCCGACCGGAGTTTGTAGATGCCATGTCGGCAGCTGCAAAGACAGGCACCTTCGAGAAAGTGGAGATATGGGCTCCATACACAAACATTACGAAGGCCGACATAGCCCGCCACGGCAAGAAGCTCGGGCTCGACTACAGCGAGACGTGGAGCTGCTACAAGGGTGGAGAGAAACATTGTGGCAAGTGTGGCACATGCCGCGAGAGGATTGAGGCCCTAAAAGAGGCTGGAATTGTGGATAAAACAGAATATGAAGAATAGAAAAAAGGAAAAGGTTGCTGTTTTTTATTGTTAAAAACGCTCACAAGCTTGTAGCCTATAAAAAAATGAATTACTTTTGCAAGGAAATTTGTTTTTCAAGAAATATAACTCTATAAAAACCTTATTATGCAAGAAACCGTAAAAAATGTATTGAACGGCAACTTCAACAAGAAGAAAGCACTTTGGTTCTTGTTGACTTTCATACTAACACTCGTAGTATGGAACCTGCCATCAAGCGTATTCGGTATTGAGGGGCTGACAGTTGTGCAGCAACGCGTCATCGCCATCTTCGTTATGGCAGTCATGCTATGGCTCACCGAAGCCATACCGGCATGGGCCACTTCTGTAACCATCATTTTTGTGCTACTGTTCTTCGTGAGCAACTCGTCATTCAAGTTCATGCAGGGCAGCGAGGGCGAATATGGGCAGTTGCTCGACTCTGTGGGTATCATGGCTTGCTTTGCCGACCCCACGATTATCCTCTTCCTCGGAGGCTTCATACTCGCAATAGCCGCCACCAAGTCGGGCTTGGACGTATGGATGGCAAAAACCATGATACGGCCCTTTGGCAAGAAAAGCGAAAACGTGCTGCTTGGCTTCTTGCTCATAACCGGCATCTTCTCGATGTTCATATCAAATACGGCTACAGCCGCCATGATGCTGACGTTCCTGACACCCGTCTTCAAAGCACTGCCGGCTAACGGCAAGGGTCGCATAGCACTGACGATGGCAATTCCTATAGGTGCCAACCTTGGCGGTATGGGAACACCTATCGGCACTCCACCTAACGCCTTCGCCTACAAGGTTCTCAACGACCCGACAGGCATGAACATGGACATCGGCTTCGGGCAATGGATGGCTGTAATGGCTCCACTCGTGATAGTGCTCCTCATCATTGCATGGTTCCTACTGAGAAAGTTCTTCCCGTTCAAGCAAAAGACCATAGAGCTGAATATCGACGGCGACATGCACCGCAACTGGAGAACCGTGGTTGTCGGGGTGACATTCATCATCACCATCCTCCTCTGGATATTCGGTAAGCAACTGGGCATCAACGCCAACACCGTTGCCATGCTACCTATAGCAGTGTTTGCCTTCACTGGCGTAATTACGGCAAAAGACCTTCAAGACATCGACTGGGGTGTAATCTGGATGGTTGCTGGCGGCTTCGCTCTCGGCCTCGCAATGAACGGCACCGGACTGGCAAAGGCTGCCGTAGAGTCGATTCCTTTCGGCGAATGGAGCCCGATAGTCATACTCATAGTGGCTGGACTCGTATGCTTCTTCCTGTCCAACTTCATCAGCAACACTGCCACAGCCGCACTTCTCATTCCTATACTGACAGTAGTGTGTGCCGGCATGGGCGACAAGCTCGATGTCATTGGCGGTAGCTCAACGGTGCTCATCGGTATAGCCGTTGCCGCATCAGCAGCTATGTCGCTGCCTATCTCTACGCCTCCTAACGCCATTGCCTACTCCACCGGCTTAATAGAGCAGAAGGACATGGCAAAGGCAGGACTGACAATGGGTATTGTGACACTTATCCTCGGCTTCGCACTGCTTATCGTTGTGGGTAAACTCGGGGTGCTCTAATAAAAATATTTTAGGCGTGCCAAAAAAGGCTTCTGTTTACTTGGAAGGCTTTTTTGGCACGCCTTTTTGTTTACATACTTAAGAGACACGAAAGTTGAGGCTGTAAACATTAAATCATTGAGACCCCTTCTGTGAGCAGTTTATTTGGCTCCAAGCTTTCCTTTTTCCTTGAATATCGCAATGGTGAGAATATTAGCAAGTCATTGAAAACCAACGATATAACAAAATGTAGTTATTTCTGCCTTAGCAGAGGTTTCATCTTTGCGGCGGCAAGACGGGACGTTTACGGCGTAAAGACATATTATTTACGGCGTAACTGAGTCATATATACGCCGTACAAATGACTCAATTACGCCGTACAAGTGATTCACAGGCGGCGTGGCTAACCCTCAGAACAGCCGTTTGTGTGTTTCCACTATTGTTTTCGGCTTCTGGAACACCAGTTTTCAGTTGTCCTGATATTTTACTTTTTGTTGATTTATTTCATTGCCTTTCTACCAGCCGAATGCCTTGGCGCTACTGAGCCAATGGCCTTGAGCCTTGAGCACCTGCTCCAAGACATCACGCGCAAAGCCAGAACCTCCGTTATAAGGCGAAACGTAGACAGACACATCCTTGATTTCCCGACAAGCGTCGGCAGGACAACAAGGGCAGCCCACACGACGCATGATTTCATAATCGGGAATGTCATCGCCCATATAGATTATATCTTCATCCTTCAATCCATACTTTGCAATGAATTCCTCATAGGTTTGTATCTTCACAGCACACCGCATGTATATATCCGTCATGCCAAGGTAACGGTATCTCTTTTCTATAGATTCAGAAAAGCCACCTGTCATAATGGCACAGCGCAACCCCATTTTTTCTGCCAACTGAATGGCATATCCATCTTTGACATTGAGCGTGCGCAAAGGCATCCCTTCGTCGTCCATAGGAATGGTGTTTGCCGAAAGCACGCCGTCAACATCAAAGATGACTGCCTTTATTTTCCTCAAATCATAATTCATATCAGCCCTCTGTCTGTTAAAGCTTAACCTTTACTTTCTTGCCTTTGCTCTCATTCGACATGCGGTCGAGAGCTGTAACAACATACGTGTATTTCACGTTGCCCTTATTGTAAGGCAACTTATAGAAAGTGTCAGAAGTGATTGTAACAATCTTCGAAGGATCTTCAAGATCTATCTTTTCGCCACTTGCAAAACGGTATATGACGTACTGCTTTGCCACGTCATCCCAATTCTTGCCATGAGGCACTGTCCAGAAAAGTATGTAGCCGTCGCTTGTCCACACTGGCTTTACCTTGCGTGGCTTCTTGGGACGCTTATGGTCAATGAACGGCATGAGCGGTTGAAGGGCTGGATATTTCCAATAGTTGGTGCGCAGTGTCTCGCCATAGTTGCCCAGATTGTTTGCAGCTACTTCGGCATACCACAGCACAGTGCCGTTGACATGATGGGCCTGTTGGTGCAACAGCCTCTTTGCCGGCATTTGGTTTATCGTGGGATTTTGGAGATCTGCTGCCTTTACAGTACGCTCAATGTCCTCGCCTATATACAACGGGCGGTTTGATGCAAACTTATCCCACCACTGTATCAACGTCTTATAGTCAGCCGCACGGTGGCCTATTTCCCAGTAAAGCTGCGGTACGCAATAGTCCACCCAACCATTGTTGACCCACAACAATACGTCTGCATACAGGTCATCGTAGTTTTGCAGGCCGTTCGTAGCAGAACCATTCTTTGGGTCGCTGCGCTGGTTGCGGTAAATGCCAAACGGCGACACGCCGAACTTCACCCACGGCTTGCGCCTGTGTATGGTCTCAT
>CAZZNO010000010.1:0-40117 GCA_964655685.1 uncultured Prevotella sp. | reverse complement strand
ACATTAGACCCGCGCACGGCGTACGTATATCATAACTCAGCAACACAAGCCCCGCCATTGCTGCAAAACGCGCCTAACGGCAAGGTTCCTGCTGTTGAAGCTCTATTTCTTGCTGATTTATTTCCTCAACATCAATATCGGCAGCCTTACAGCCCCAAGCCCTTCAGAGCCTTGTTGGCGGCGTTGTTCACAGCGTCGTTAGCCTTTTTCTGAGCCTTAGTCACCTCGTCTGAAGCTCGTTTCTGAGCTTTCTCCTTTTCCTCGTTTACTTTATTCGTAGCCTTGTTTACCTCGTTGTCAACAGCAGCCTTTGCGGTAGACTTGGCATTGTCAACAGCCTCGTTGGCGGCAGTCTCGGCAGCAGCCTTCACGGTCTGCGGGGCATTCTTGATGGCAGCGGCGGCAGTCTCAGCCGTAGCAGCGGCGGCAGCGCCCTTCTGAAGATAAGGAGAAGCAAGGTTTACAACGTCCTGCGTGACGGCAGCCTTAGCCTGTTCAGCAGTAGTTTCAGCGGTAGAAGGAAGATTCTCTACCGTACTGACGAGATTTGCGATTGACGTTGCGGCTGCATCAGCATCATCAGATGCAAGACTCTTTATGGCATTGGCATTGTTGCTTACAAATGTCTTGACATTGTTGGCAAAGTTCTTTGCCTCGTCGAGCTTGCCCGCATTGACGAGAGTTTTGTAGGTAGCGGCAATGTTTGCCAAGGCAGTAGAGGCGGCTTTAGTGTCTTTTTTCTCTACAGCCTGAGACAAAGCCGTTGTTACAGCATCATAAGCCTTTGATGTCTCCGGAGCCAGCTCAACAGCCTTTGCCTGAGTAGAGGCTGTATCGGCAGCGGCCTCAGTAGAGTCGGCAGCAGGTGCCGGTGCGTTGTTCTTACCTCCGCAGCTTGCGAGAGTCAATGCTGCAACAAGTGCAACAGCATAAAACATGTTCTTTTTCATAACTTTCTCATTTTAAAACTGTGCTGCAAAGTTAAGGGAAAAACCGACACACGCGCTCTTTCTTAACATCTTTAACACAGCCCCCGTGCCCTGCCTCAGCCTCTCAAAGTTGCTCCACAGCCTTTGCCAGTTTCTCCAAGCCTTCCTTTACATAAGCTCTCGGCGAACCTATGTTCAGCCTCATGAAGCCGTTGCCGCCGGGTCCGAACATTTCGCCGTCGTTCAAGGCAAGATGAGCCTTGTCAATGAAAAGGTCGAGCAGCTGTTCATGGTCAAGCTTTAGGTCACGGCAATTGAGCCAAACAAGGAAGCTTGCCTGCGGGCGCAAAGGCTTGATTTGCGGCATGTGCTCACGACAGAAATCTTCTACAAAGCGCGCATTGCCTTCAATGTATTCTATGAGCTGCTTACGCCATTCCTCGCCGTGGCGCAGGGCGGCAACAGTGGCAATATGGGCGAAGATGTGAGCCTCGTCAAGCTCGTTTGCCTTCAGCCAGCCGAAGAACATGTCCCTGAGTTTCGGGTTTGGCACTATCGCGTATGAAGCCACCACGCCTGCTATGTTGAACGTCTTCGAAGGAGCCTGCATCGTGATGCAAATCTCAGCGGCTTTGTCGCTGACTGAGGCGAAAGGTATGTGCTTGTGGCCGAAAAGGGCAAGGTCGCAATGAATCTCGTCACTTATGACAAGCAGGTGATGGTCATAGCAGAAATCGGCAAGGCGCACCAAGGTTTCCCTGTCCCAGCAAATGCCTCCGGGGTTGTGGGGATTGCAAAGAATGAGCAAGCGGCACTTGTCGTCGCACACCTGCTCCAGGTTGTCGAAGTCGATGTCATAATATCCGTCCTCACGCATCTTCAACGGATTCCAGACCACCTCGCGGTGGTTAGCCTGCGGCGTAAGGAAGAACGGATGATAGACAGGCGGCATGACGATAACCTTCTCATCGGGCTTCACAAAGACATTGCAAATGAAACCTATGCCCTTTACAATGCCCGGAATGAAACTAATCCAGTCGGCTTTGATGTCCCACTGATGATGCGAACGCTCCCAGTCTATAATGGCTGGACGGAAGTCGGCTGGCTCAACGGTATAGCCCAAGATCGGGTGTTCCAGCCGTTTCTTCATGGCATCCATTATTGCCGGACAGACGGCAAAGTCCATATCGGCAACCCACATCGGTTGCAGGTCGTCCCTGCCCCACCGCGGCTTGAGGGCTTCGTGCATGAGGTCGCCACTGCCCCGCCGCTCTATTATCGTATCAAAATCGTACTTCATCTTAGTGCTTGTTTAATGTCCTCGAAAATGTCATCAACGTCTTCCAAGCCCACGCTCAGGCGTATGGTGGTGTCGAGCACGTCCATCGCTTTCTTTTCTTCTGCGGAGAACGGGCCGAAGATGGTGCTGTATGGGTGAATGGCAAGTGTGCGGTTGTCAAAGAGGTTCGTCGCACGATGCACAAGGCGCAAGCGGTTGAGGAAGTTGAAACAATCTTTCTCGCTCGCAAGGTCAATACACACCATTGCGCCTGACGTATTGCCAAACTGCTTTTGTGCCAAGTCATGATACTTGTTGTCTTGCAGCCCGACATAGTTGACGAACTTTACGCGTGGCAACGTCTTTAGCTTCTTGGCAAGCTCGAGGGCATTTGAAGCCTGTACACGGTAACGTGCATCGAGCGTTTCGAGCCCAAGTGTCTGCATGTAAGCCACTTGCGGGGTCATGTAGGCACCGAAATTAAATATCATTTCCTCCTTGATGGTCTTGGTGAAGCCCGTAGTGTATGGCGTGCCATAATCTATTATAAGTCCGCCGAGCGAGGTGGCTCCGCCGCTGATATATTTTGTCGATGAAACTATCTCGATGTCTACACCAAGGTCTTTAGAAGAGAACATGGTGAACGGTATGGTCGTGGTGTCGGCTATGAGAGGGATGTTATGCGAATGAGCAACCTCGGCAAGTGCCTGCAAATCAGCAACCTCCATCTGTGGATTGGTTATAATCTCCACGAAAATGCAGCAAGTGTTGTCATCCGTTGCCGCCTTCACTTTCTCGATGTCGGTGAGGTCTGTAGTGTGAAGGCCGACGCCAAACTTCTTCAGTGAGCGGCTGAGCAGGTCAAACGTGTTGCCAAACATGTGGGTTGAGGAAACTACGTTCTTGCCCTGAGCCGTAAGCGCAAGCATGGTGTTGCTGATGGCTGCCATGCCACTGCTGAGGGCGGAAACGCTGTATGCATCCGTAAGAGCACGCACACGGTCTTCGAAATTGTCTACCGTCGGGTTTTCGCATCTGGAATAGTCAGGAGCGTCTATGCGCCCGCAAAAGGCGTCTGCCATTGTCTTGGCATCGTCAAATTCGTAAGCCACGGCATTATAAACCGGCATCGAAAGAGCGTCATAAGCATCACGACGCCTGTAAGGTAAGTGAATTGCCTGAGTCTGTTTCTTCATCATAATAGATATTTAAGACACACATTCATTATATGAAAAGCCTCCCCACGCCATTCCGAAGAACGAGGCATAGGGAGGCACTTGAAAATTTAATACCATTGCACGGCATTGCTGTAACCACTGCGCTTGTCATATTTCAAAGCGTCAGTAAGGGTGGATGCGTTACATCGGAACGTAAAGTTATAGCTCGTATATGGCGCAAGCACCACCGAACAACTCATGTTAAAGCAGTGCAGGTCACGCTGGAGCGAAGCCGTAGTCATTGAAACCTCATGATTGTCAAAGTCGTAACCGCTGGAGAAGCTTATGTTCCAGCCGTCGGAAATGCGTAAGTTGCCGCTCACGTTGAGTGTCTGCGTGAACTTGTAGGGATAGCGCATCGTCTTGGTGTTGAACTTGTTCACGTCAGTGTTCTCCCTCATGGTTATGCCGTAGCCGAAGGTAAGCGACCAAGGCATTGAGAACGCCATGTATCCGTCGCCGTCGGTTTCTGCCTTGCCGCCACCGCTCTTTTTCTTTGCGCCACGCTGACCCTCTATCATGTCGTCGTCGACATTGCTTTCTATGTCAGTGTCGATGCCCTCCTCATCGTCTTTGTTCTTCTTCGTGTCGTCATCTTCATCGTCGCCTCCGCTGAAGAACTTCTTTATCTTCTCAGGCGTGAGTGTATAGGATATGTTTTGCGACATGCCTTGGAAACGTCCCCATTTGCCCATGCCCCAATAGGTGCGGTTGCCAACGTACGGTGTGCCCTGGTCGTTCAGCTCATAAGCGTATGAGGCAAAGACGGCATTGAGGTTGAACGTATAGCTTTTCCACCATTTCAAGCGCAGGCGCATTGTGAGGTCGCTAAGCGGATGATAGTCGGTGGCGAAGTTATAAGACATGGCAAAACCCAGCTCGTCAATAAGGCTCACCTTCTTGACACCGGTTGAATCCTTATCGCTCTTGACCTTCATCTCTATATTGTTAGAAACGTCCCATGAGATGCTTCCCGTGCGGCCTCTTCCCGGCACGCCGTAAAGCCCACTTTGGTAAGGCGAATATTGCACCAACGACACATTGCCGTCGGCATCAGTTTTCTGATAGGTATCATAATAGCCATATCGCGACGCGCCAAAGTCAGGAGCATAGCTGAAGCTCACCTGCGGCGTTATGACGTGACGTATTGCCTGAATCTTGTCGCCGAAAATCTTTCTGCTCGGAGTCCAAAAGCCGTAAAACTTGGTTGACGCAGACACCGACATATTCCAGTTGTAAACATTGTGGAAGCCGTACGTGGTGTCGCTCACCTCACGCTGGGTAGCCTCATCCCAAGAACGCATAATCTTGTTGGTGTACATGCGGTCGGTGAAGTTAAACGAAGGATTGACGTTTATATAGTTGAAAAGCGTAAAGTTGGCGCTGATTGGAATTTGGTGTTGCATTCCATTGCTCCAGTCCTTTATGAGGTTGGAGTGCATGAGCTTGTCCTCCTTCGTCGATATAGAGTTGCTCAGATGTCCTGTGTAGCTCATGGAAATCTTTTCATACCAACGCTCGTCGCCTGCCATGTGCTTGCGGCGGAAAGGATAAAAGCGGCTTATGTTGATGTTGAGGTCGGGCAAAGTCATGGCTATCGTTGAGTCGCGCATGTTCTGGTTGAGGTTGGCTGTGGAGCTGAGCGTCATGCCGATGCTTGAAAAGGTAGTGCTCCAGCTAACGGAAGATGTGCGCGTAGACTGCGTGAGCGACTGCGGATTATACATGCTCGTGAGGTTGTTGCGCTCATAGCTCGACGTGGCAAAGTTGACGCTTGCCGACAGAGAGCTGAACGGATTTGCCTTTGAGTCCTGTCTGTGACTCCACTGCACCTTGAAACTCGTCTGCTTGGCATAGTCCGGCATGCCCTTGTCGCCGGTACGTGTGTCCTGGAAACTAAATAAAAACGAGCCATTGTATTTATAGCGCTTGCGGTAGTTGCTCGCCGCTGAAAAGCCCCAAGAACCTTTAGTATAAATCTCGCCGAGGAGTTTGAGGTCCCACTTGTCACTCATGGCAAAATAGTAACCGCCATCGCGCAAATAGAAACCACGGTCGTTCTCATCGCCATAACTTGGCATAATAAAGCCCGACGAATAGCTTTTTGTAAATGGGAAAAAGCCATAAGGAATGGCGAACGGCAACGGCACGTCGGCAACAACAAGATAAGCAGGCCCAAAAACTACGTCCTTGCCCGGCCTGACTTTTGCCCTGGAAAGGGAAATATAAAAGTCGGGATGTTCCTTGTCGCAGGTGGTATAACGCCCATGAGCAAGGTATATGTCGCCATTGTCGTTTCGCTTTGACACTTGGCTTCGCAGGTAACCGTCCTCCTGCTCTGTATAAGCATTCTGCACAAGGCCTTTCTTGGTCTTGAAATTGAAAGCTATAGTGTCAGTGTCGTATGAGTCTGAACCCATTTGGAAAACAGGCCTGCCTCTTACTCCCGTCTTCTCCGTGCTGTCGGGCGAGCCTGTGGCGTGCACAAGGCTTGAATCAAGGCTCATGCGAATCTTATCGCTTTTAAGATCCATATTCTCATACCTCACCTCTGACGAGCCATATAGCTTTGCGGTTTTTGACATGGCGTCATATACCAACGAGTCGTTGGCTGTATATTCTACGGGCGCGTCAATGCCGTTTTTCTTGGCTCGGTTTATTGAGTCAAGGCGTATAGAGTCGTCTACAGCCTTATTATGATGGTAAACGGCAAGCTGCAAAGAGTCCATGCCAAGGGTGTCCGGTGCAGCATTGTCTTCTTTTTTAAGTAAGGAATCTGAACGTAGAGAATCTTTCATCAAAGTGCTGTCTTTGGCAGAAGCCTGAATGCTCTTTTTCCTTGGAGACAGCACATTGCTGTCTGCCCAAGCAAACATAACAGCACAAATGAGTAATATGATGAAAAACTTTACCCTCATAGATGTGCAAAATTACTTAATTAAAAACGAAACCTTGTCTGTTTTCGCAATTTTAACGCAAAGAACTGTTATTTTCCCTCGAACAACTCATGCCACGACATAAATCGTTGAAGTCCTTCATTGCCGAACTTTGCAAGACTTCTTTGTGCTTCTTCAAGTGTTTTCTCACGGTCAGGGTGAGTCTTGGAATAGAACTTGTCGGCATAGCAGATGACCTTTTCCTCCAATGTCATTGGCAGAAAATCCTGATGTGGCAAAGGAAGATGCTGTTTGATTATTTCTTCCTTTGTCAAGCCAGCACCTGTATGCCGCTCACAGACACGCACGTAAGGTTCCATGTCACTTATTGCCACCATGTCGATCTCTGTTTTTTGTACGAAACCAGCATAATAATCCAGCAAATCTGCACCAATGATGCCGTGGCGGATATATGGCTCTTTGCCGAAGCACTGTATGCCTGGCGCATTGCAACGACAGATGCCGATGTCATGAAGCATGGCGGCTGCTTTCAGAAAGTATGGATTCATTCCCATTTCGGGATGGGCTGCACAAATCTTCAATGCCCGTTGGGCGACCATCGAAGAATGCGTAACCAAAATATCCCGAAGCTCGTTGGCTTCGGGATAATAATAATCAATTATTTTGCTGTAGTTCATATTATGAGGAAGACTGGAGACTGAAGGCCGGAAGACAGGAGACAGGAAACTGAAGACCCGAAGACAGGAGACTGAAGTCCGGAAGTTCTGTCTAATGTAAAAGCTGTATTAATGTCCTTTGTAATGACGGGACTTCTGGACTTCTGTCTTCTGAACTTCAAGATAATGCCCTTTGTAATGACGGGACTTCTGGACTTCAGGACTTCTGTCTTCTGGACTTCCGTCTTCAGGACTTCCGTCTTCAGGACTTCTGTCTCCTTTCTTCTGTCTTCTGAACTTCAAGAATTACTCATTACGTTTGATATACGCAATCACATTGCCTTTCTGAACCTTAGAGCCCTGCTTTGCGTTTATTTCAACGAGCTTGCCGCCAAGGTCAGCCTTGACCTCAACAAACTCGCCCCAAGGAGCCTGAATCCAGCAGAAAGCATCGCCTTCCTTGTATTCCTTACCGATGTACGGCTCCACGGCTGGCTCAGCTTCTCCATCGCCCTGGAACTCCCAGAACACCTGCCCCTTGACAGGAGCAACAATGGCATCAGCCTGAGCATGCTTGAAGGCGGCAGCCTCCTCCGGCGACACCTTTGCGCCAAGCTTAGCATCTTTTGCTTTCTGCAAGTCGGCGAGGAAGTTCTTCTTAGCCTGACCGCTCTTGTAGTTGCGATATTGCTCGGGGTGCATAGCCAGCTCAAAGAGTTCCTCATCGTCCTCTCCATATTCCCAGCCGTTCTCGTCCATCTCCTTACGGAAATCGTCAAGCGCAGGCTTCAAGAGCGTATGAGGATCTACGTCGGTAAACTCGCGGCCTTGCTTCTTGGCAAGCTCCTTAAGCTCTGGCGCTATCTCACCAGGCACTTTACCGCTCTTGCCGAGTATCATGCCCCACATGTTGTCATCAAGGTAAACATAACGGCCCTTGCCTTGCTCAAGAGAGAGGAGGTTCATAAGGGCTATGTTCTTGGTGTATTGCGAGAACGGAGTCACGAGTGGTGGATAGCCCACACGAGGCCACACATAAGCCACCTCATCGAACAGCTTTATCAGCAAGTCGTCCATTGACAGTTCCGGCTCGCCCTTCTTCTTGCGCAGGTTGTTGATGGTTGTGCGCATGCCGCCAAGGTCTGCCATCATTGAGCCCATCATGCCGCCAGGCAGACCGCAGGTGAGAAGAAGCGATGACATAATCTTGTTGCCGGGATTGATGAAGTAGCCAAGCCATTCGTCTATGAACTCCTGCGTCATGGCGCGTGCCTTCATATAGGCGCTCATATTGATTTCAGGCACATCAAAGCCTGCGTGCTTAAGCATGCTCTGCACAGATATTACGTCTGGATGAACCTTGCCCCACGACAATGGCTCGATGGCTGTATCTATGATGTCGGCTCCATTTTCACAGACCTCAAGGACTGATGCCATTGACAATCCGGGGCCTGAATGGCCGTGATATTCGATTATAATGTCTGGATGCTTGGTCTTGATGCGCTTTGTCAGCTCGCCAAGGAATGCCGGCTGACCGATTCCTGCCATATCCTTAAGGCAAATCTCCTCAGCCCCGGCAGCAATCTCCTCATCTGCCAGCTTCTCATAATAATCAAGAGTATGGACAGGCGAGGTAGTGATGCAAAGCGTGCCTTGCGGTGTCATGCCTCCTTCCTTAGCCCACTTGATAGACGGAGCGATATTGCGGATGTCATTCAATCCGTCGAAAATGCGGGTTATGTCAGTGCCTTGAGCATGCTTAACGCGGTACATCATCTGACGAACGTCGTCAGGAACAGGATACATACGCAGAGCGTTAAGACCACGGTCAAGCATGTGTGTCTTGATGCCTGCCGCATGTAGCGGAGCCGTGAAGGCACGCACTGCCTTATTAGGATTTTCGCCTGCAAGCAGTTGCACCTGCTCAAAGGCACCACCATTGGTCTCCACACGCGCAAAACAACCCATGTCAACAAACACAGGAGCTATCTTGGCAAGCTGGTCAGCACGCGGCTGAAACTTGCCGCTGCTCTGCCACATGTCACGATAGACAAGACTGAACTGAATCTTTTTCTTCATTATTGCTTTCTTTTGTTGTTTTCTTTCTTATCGGCCAACAAGGGAAGGGCCACTTTGGTGTGCAAAATTAGATAAAAAATATCAAAGTTGCGATTGTAAACCACATTTTTTATTATTTATAACTAACTTTGCAAGCAAATAGGAACACGCTATGAGAAAAAACATCTTTTTCGCCATATTATGCTTCATTGCTTTGATGGCGGGTTGTGGCAGTAAAAACGAACAACCGACTGACAACAAGCAAGTCAAAACGCAACGCCTAAAGGGTGATTCCACAATCTACGGGCTTGCTTGTGACGGATGCACCGACTCTGTAGTTGTACTGCTGCCTGAGGACGGAACCGACCCCGTGAGCTACAACATAATAGAGGCTAAACGAAAAGGACGCGTGTTGGGTAAGCTGCAAATAGGCGACCGCATTGGGCTGGTGCTAAACAAGCAAAACCGTCACATTGCCGACGAAGTAATCGATATTGACCGGCTGGAAGGAATTTGGTGCTATATAGTAATGCCTACGCTGCGTGACTATCAGAGCATGAGCAAAGAAATGCAAAAACGCGTAATGAGGGCTATGAGTGACTCGCTGAAGGAAACTTTCTTCATTCCACGAGAATACGGTTTCTACCTTAAACGCGAATGGGAAGCGCAGAGCGTAGGATATATAGCCGAAACCAATTCGCTTACTGACGACAGTCCGGTGGTCTATCCTTCGCTCGGATTCTTTACCAACTGGCACATCTGGAACGGCAAGTTTATCATGGTCAGCGGCACGCCTAAGATTGAGAAAAACGGCGAATACAGGGTCACTAATCTTAAGTATGACACATGCTCCATCGATTATCTTGACGGTGACTCGCTTGTTCTGTCCGATGCCGAGGGCTCACGCAGCTATTACCGCAAGACCAACCTCAACGACGTAAACAAAAAAGCACGTGCCATTGCTGACTTGCGGTCAAAGCAAGCATTGGAGCAAACAAAGAAATAAGCAATAAATCGTAGCCGGAAGGAACGAGCCTACTGATGTGTTTCAAATCTTCTTTCGGCTAACTTCTCATATTTAGTTCCTGGCTTGCCATAGTTGGCATAAGGATAAATGCTGATGCCGCCACGCGGCGTAAAGAAGCCCGTCACCTCTATATATTTAGGGTCCATGAGCTGTATTAAATCTTTCATTATGATATTGACACAGTCTTCATGGAAGTCGCCGTGGTTGCGGAAACTGAACAGATAGAGCTTAAGGCTCTTGCTCTCAACCATCTTAACAGCTGGAATATAACTGATGCGTATCTCTGCAAAGTCGGGTTGACCTGTTATTGGGCACAAAGACGTGAACTCCGGACAATTGAAACGCACCCAATAATCATTCTCTTGATGCTTGTTTACAAACGTTTCCAACACCTCCGGCGCATAGTCCATTTTGTATTGAGTCTTCGTGCCAAGGGCTTTTAAGCCTTCTTGTTTTCTTTCATTCATATTCTGTTCTTCTACACATTAAATATTTTCCAAACGCTATAGCTTATGCCGTCATCATAAGCATCCTCACCCTCGTGGCGCTTAAGATAACTAACGACACGGATTGTCAAGGGCAATGCTATTACTTCATAAAAAGTCTTCAAGAAAACCTGCCAGAGCATAAGTGCAGGCAATTCGCCCCACGGCACCACACCGCCAAGAGCCAAAGGAAAGAATATCACAGAGTCGCAGCTCTCTCCCGCTAATGTTGAAAGTATGGCGCGCGCCGAAAAATGGCGGCCATGATCATGGATTTTCATACGACTCATGACGTATGCATTCATAAAACTGCCTACAAGGAAAGCCACAAACGACGCGGCGGCAATGCGTGGGGCAAGCCCGAAGATGGCGTGAAAGCCCGCATCGTTATGCCAGTACGGCGCACCAGGAATCCAATCGCAAAGCGCACCCATTGCCACGAAGAAAAAGTTCATGGCGAAGCCGCACCATATCAACAGGCGGGCCTTGCGGTAACCCCACACTTCGCATACGCAATCGTTGATTATATAAGACACCGGAAACACCAGAAGTCCGCCCGTAAGATTCACAGGCCCAATGGCAATCTGCTTGGTTTCGAGAAGGTTTGCCAATATAAGGCAAACGCAAAAGAGCACGCTCACAAGCATAAAGAGCACGCTCACAGTTTGTCGGCTTGATGTGCCGTCAAAAGCATTGTTTTTCATTTCTTGTTTTGTTAAAGGGGGTTTAGCAAGTACCCCTGTTATAAATCCTTAAGCCTAAAGCATTTCGAACATAGTCATTGGCTTTAAAACGCATCACGCATTTACTATCAGCCAACTGATATAGCCTATAAACACCGCTGTAAGCACTACGCCTTCCCAGCGCTGTATGCGATACTTTGTAAACGAGAACAGCCAGAGCAAAACCATAGAGACGACCATCATCGTAAGGTCTACCATCGTAATGCCTGTTATTGTCATTGGTTGAATAAGCCCCGTTATTCCAAGTATCATCAATATATTAAACACGTTTGAACCCAGCACATTACCTATGGCGAT
Organism: uncultured Prevotella sp.; assembly: GCA_964655685.1. Taxonomy (GTDB): domain Bacteria; phylum Bacteroidota; class Bacteroidia; order Bacteroidales; family Bacteroidaceae; genus Prevotella. Next base: position 28,529 of record CAZZNO010000010.1, on the reverse strand, counting down.
GCCGCTATTGCCTTTTTTTGCCGCCACTACACTCGTGGCAAGCTCCGGCAAAGAAGTGCCTCCAGCCACGATGGTGAGCCCGATTACCGCATCACTGATTCCTATCGTATGTGCCAATGCCGACGCATTGCTTACAAACACTTGCGAGCCAATAACAAGTCCGATGAGCCCACAAAGCATAAACAATATTGATTTTCCCACAGTCAGCTGCTTTCCTGTTTGGGCATCTTCAGTAGATTCGCCTGTCTTTGCCCCACGCAACGTAAGACAGATGAAAGCCAAGAAGAAGACGAAAAGAATTGCAGCGTCTATGCGGGAGATGCGTCCGTCAAGGGTCATGCCCATAAGCAGCACTGAGGCGAACACTGCAACGGGAATGTCTTTCTTTACCGTAGACGGCAATATTGTTATCGGAGCTACCATTGCCGCCACACCCACTATGAGCAAAGCATTGAAGATATTGCTGCCAACTATGTTGCCAACGGCAAGGTCAGGCGTACCATTAATAGCCGACATCAGTGAAACAAAGAACTCAGGCATCGAGGTGCCTATTGCCACTATCGTCAATCCTATTACGATCTGAGGCACGCCCATGCGCTGGGCCAAGCCCACAGAGCCATTAGTAAGCCAGTCGGCAGCCCGCAGGACAACAATGATTCCAAGTACAAGAAGCAGAACCTGTGCCCACGTCTGAGATGGAGCCAATGATATAAGAAACAATCCCGTCATGCAAAAACGATCTATTTTGGCTGCAAAGTTACAAAAAAAGCCTCAGATATTCTCATATCCGAGGCTTTAAAAACTAACAATCACACAATTATAAATCTATCAACCTTATGTAGAAAACCAAACTTATGTCTTATCCTCCTTCCATTTTCTTCGCCTGATGTCGGTTGCTTTTACCCAATCTCTATGCGGCGAGAGACTTTAGTCTCTGGCTTGCCGAGCTTTGGAAGCTCCACTGTCAGCACTCCGTCTGCCACATGAGCCTGTATTTTCTCCTTATCGACATCGTCCGGCAACGTGAAGGTCTGCTCATATTTAGAGTAATCCCATTCGCGACGGAGATAATGTCCGTTCTGCTCCTTCTCGTCAGCATGCTTTTCCATCTTGACTGCGAGGTTGCCATCAGCATCAAGACTTACATGGAAATCGTCCTTAGTAAGTCCGGGAGCTGCTATTTTCAAAGTGTAGCCGTTATCGCCAGCCAGCACATTCACAGCCGGAGCCGTGGTGTTGTAGCGTGTTGGAAACTCATTACCGAAGAAGTCGTTGAAAACTTCAGGAAGCCAATTGTAACGTGTATTCATAATCTTAATCTCCTATTTTCTAATGTTTTTATTACTTACACCCTCTTTTGTGCAATCCTCGTGCCGCAAGCCAAGCCATGCCATTATGTCAGAACAATGTGACAATATTGTCACGACGACTATCGCGAGCTCCCTGTAAAGAAGCAATAGTTTGCCTGCTTTTCCTCAATTAAAATGCATTTATATTTACCAAGACCATCTTTAAATCGTAAAATAGTTGTACCTTTGCACCCGAAAATAAACATTGTCTATATTATTTTAGGAAAACAGCAATTGCGCAATGGAACTTCTAAGAAATCTCTTTGAAGGCTCTCCCGCCTATTGGGGCGGCGGCGTTTCACATTCTCTTTTCATTCTTGCCCTGGTCATCACACTTGGCTTGGTGCTTGGCAGAATCAAAATCAAAGGCGTATCTTTAGGTCTAACGTGGGTATTGATAATCGGCATTGTGTTCGGTTATTTCAATCTCAACCTCAATGTAGAGCTGCTCCACTTTATGCGCGAGTTCGGCCTCGTCCTTTTTGTCTACGCCATAGGCTTGCAGGTGGGCCCAGGTTTCTTTTCTTCATTCAAGAAAGGCGGCCTACAGCTCAACATGCTCGTTCTGATAACTATCTTCATAAGCCTTTTGGTGACCGTCGGCATACACTATGCCACAGGTACATCGATGACAGCGCTTGCCGGCATTCTCTCAGGCGCTACGACCAACACCCCTGGCATGGGCGCAGCACAGCAGGCATATTTCGGACTGAAAGGCGTAGAAGCTCCGGAGATAGCCACAGGCTATGCCATAGCTTATCCGTTGGGCGTTATAGGCGTAATCCTCGCTTTTATAATGCTGCGATACATTCTGCGCATAAAACCCTCTGAAGAAGAGCGCCAAGCCGAACGCGGTCTTGGGCAGCTCGAACAGCTCACGGTACGTTCGTTTACATTAGAAGTGACCAACCAGCGCATCGACGGCGACACCGTTGCCAACATTAAGCACATAATAGGCCGTCACTTCATGATTTCACGCATCATCTTAGGCGGACACGAAGAACACAATACCATAGTAAACGGGCAGACGAAACTGCACCTGGGCGACCGAGTGCTAATAGTGGCAGCGCCAAAAGACATTGACGCCATAACGGCTCTCATAGGAAAGCCCGTGGACTTCGACTGGAAGCCATACGAGAAGGAGCTCATCTCAAGGCGCATACTCGTAACAAAGCCTGAGCTCAACGGAAAGAACCTCGAACAACTTAACCTCGGAGGCAACTTCAACGCCACCGTGACGCGTGTCAACCGCAACGGCGTTGACCTCGTGGCGCATCCACACCTGCGCCTTCAGCTCGGTGACCGACTGACAGTGGTAGGCTCAGAGCTGGCATTGAGCAAAGTAGACAAGGTGCTCGGCAACCAGTTGAAGCGGCTCAACTACCCCAACCTCATACCCATATTCCTTGGCATTGCCCTCGGCTGCGTTCTTGCAAACCTGCCGATATGGATTCCCGGCATACCCACGCCTGTGCGACTCGGATTAGCCGGCGGCCCGTTCATCGTAGCCATACTTATCGGATACTTTGGCCCACGCTACCACCTCGTGACCTACAACACCATATCCGCCAACATGATGCTGCGCGAGATGGGCATAAACATTTTCCTGGCATGCGTAGGGCTCGGAGCTGGCTCCGACTTCTTCCGTACGCTCATCACCGACCAAGGGCTGCAATGGATTGGCTACGGCCTAATAATAACAATGTTGCCAATATTGCTCGGAGGCATCATCGGAAGATTTGGCTTCCACATCAATTACTATACGCTCATGGGCGTGCTTGCCGGAGGCAACACCAATCCCCCCGCACTCGCCTACAGCAACAACATCACCACAAGCGACATGCCAAGCGCAGGATATGCTACAGTCTACCCCTTCGCCATGTTCTTGCGCATCATATCAATTCAAATCCTTGTTCTGATATTCTTATCATAGCAAGGCTCTCACTTTGCCCACTTTCATTAAATAAAAATCTGTCATCATGTCTGAAAATGATACACTTACCCTGAAACAGGAAGAAACCTCCGTTGACAAGCAAGAACGTCACGAGGAAGAATGTTCGAGCGTGCAATTGCTGCGCCGCAAGCTCGACTTGCTTGTGCGCACAGGATGCATTCTCATGGCAAGCAATGCCGACTGCTCACGTGTGATGCGCAACATGAAACGTTGCGAAGCCTATCTCGGACTGCCTCACGAGTACATACACATCTTCTTGAACTACAACATCATAATGGTGAACCTTAGCGACGAGACCCACTCGTTTTCTAAATACCAGCGCATAGACAGCCATTGCGTTGAGTTCACCGTCATAAGCAAAGTCAGCAAGATGTTGTGGACGGCAATAAGGGAGGACTGGAGCCTCGACCGCTACGAACAGGAACTGGAGGCGCTGAAACACGTAAAGAAACAATATTCGCCGTGGATGATAGCCATCTGCGCCGGCTTTGCATGCGGAGGCTTCTGCGTGCAGTTCGGATGCGACTGGCCCGCCTTCTTCTACGCGTCTATCCCAGCCATCCTCGGCTTCCGCCTGAAGATGTTCATAGGCAAGCTTCATTGGAACTCCTATGTGAACATAGCCATCTGCGCCTTCCTTGCAACCCTGCTTGCATGGCTCACGACATTCATCAGCCTCAACCCCACTCTTGCCGCCGCCCTGCCTTCGTTCATGCACAGCACAACCCCCTATCATCCCCTCATGGCGTGCACGTTATTCATAGTGCCGGGCGTGCCACTGATTAATTTCGTGAGCGATATGGTGTCCGACTATGTACAAGTGGGTCTCACGCGAGCCGTCACCACGCTGATGATAATTCTCGCAATGTCATTCGGCATAGTGCTCGCCATACAGATTTGCGGTATCGACAACTTCGTAAAAGACCTTTCGATGACGCCCCACAACACGTTCGTCGATTATGCCATAGCCGCAGCTATCTCGGCAATGGGCTTCGCCACCATCTATAATACGCCACGCCGCATAATGCCCGTGCTCGCCGTGACCGGCATCATAGCCGTTTGCACGCGCAACTTCGTGAACCTCGGGCCGAGCAACGGCAACTTTGGACTCGACCAGGGCATCATAATAGGCTCATTCGTAGGCTCGTGCGTCGCAAGCCTCATAGCCTGCAAGTCGCAGCACTGGCACCACATTCCTCATCAAGTCATTGCCATTCCGTCAGTAATCCCAATGATTCCAGGTGTGATGATGTACCGCGCACTCTTTGGCTTCATACAGATGGACGGCGTCATCGGCGAGCTTACCTTCGCCTTCAACTGGGCTATCAAGGCTTCGCTCGTGATACTCTTTATCGCCCTCGGTGTAGCCATACCAAACATCTTCGTGCGCCGCATGATTCAGCCTAAACGCAAGCAGAAGCTGTTGCAACTCGTGGAGGACCGCCACCGCAAACACCATGACATGGTAGATCTGAAGAGTATATAAACAACTTAAGGCAGACGAAAAAATGATAAAGCTTAAACGCACCGACCAACAAATGCGCTGGAAGGTGCTCTCCTCTGAGTATGTAGTGAGAGAGCCGTGGATGACTGTGCGCAAAGACCGCCTGCAACTGCCCGACGGAAGGATTAAAGAAGCCTACTGGTCGCTCGAATATCCCGACTGGATAAACATTATAGCCATCACAAAGGACGGCAAATTCATCTTCGAACGGCAATACCGCCACGGACTCGACGTTGTGGAATGGGAAATACCTGCCGGCGTGATTGAAAAGGGCGAAGAACCTATTGAGGCTGCCAAACGGGAGCTTATGGAGGAAACGGGCTTCGGCGGAGGAGAATGGAAGCCTTTCATGGAGACGTGTCAAAACCCCGGCACATGCAACAACATAACCCACACATTCCTCGCCAGCGGAGTGGAGCACATAGGCAAACAGCATTTCGATGCCAACGAAGACCTTGACGTGTATCTCCTGCCAGAGGAGGACGTTCGTCACATCCTTGCAAACGACGAGATAAAACAGTCTATGATGGCTGCGCCGTTGTGGAAATATTTCTGCAACAAGTAATGCGCGTCAGGCGCCTCCTAAGAAGTCATTATAAAGAAAAATGACAAAAAACAGGGGGGTGCAAAATAGGTCTAAAAAATGAAGGAAAAGGAGAGGCTGACTGACGTACAGCCATCCTGAGAGTCACATTCGCCGTACGAGAGTTGCTTGTACGGCGTTTTTGTTTGGTAATTGCGGCGTACTTATAATGCATTTGCGGCGTACATAAGCCACGTTTACGGCGTAACGGCATCGGCTTTACGCCGTAAAGAAGACGCAGGGAAACCGGCAGAAATGCCTCATTTCCACAAATCTCTCATAATCAATCGATTGCAACTTTAGCTGAGAATCGCGTATTTGCGAACAAGCCACTGCCTTGTTTCAAATACGCGATTCTCAGAATGGGTGTTGTAAAAGACTTTCCTATTATTTTTCAAAGTGCTGATAGTCTTTCACCGAACGCCATGCCCCACCCCACTTGAAGCCATGCTTTATGAACGTGCGGTAAGCCAAATCCTGCCGCGTAATCTTGTGGGCGAAATCCGCTTGGCGGTTGGCATAGCGGCTTGCGGTCTGTGGCTGTACAAGCGTTTGCCCCGTTGCCCCCTTGCGCACGCAAGGATTATAAAGAGGATTAATATCCAATGCCATTCCACGGGCATGTGCCGATAGCTTGCGGCTGCCCTTTACGACACGATAACAGAAACAACTGGTGTTGTTGGCGCGCATCGAAAGCTCGTCGCTCGCGTTAAAATCATCTATCAACCTAACGCTCTCTATAGGATAACTATTCTCATACAATGTCTTGAAAATGCTGACCACATCGGCTGCAATGGCTTTGTTGCAAACCAGTTCGCCCACGTGCTTTCTCCCGTCAAAGCCCACATACAGCAACCTGACGTAGCGCAAATCGCTTCTCTTTACCAGGCAGCCTTTCGGATAAGACTTTCCCTGCATCCTCGCAAAAACGCTGTCGGGCAACGGCATAGCCACAAACCATTTATCCAAACTATACCGCCCTATGCTCTTGTCGCTGACCACAGCACCCGCCTTCCATTGCCGCATGTTGTTATGACTCTTGTCATAAGACTGCGCATTGACCAGGACTGCCGCCATAAGACCTATAATTAAAGGGAAAAGCCTTTGCATGACATTAAAATTATTACCGACATTATAATTCGAAAAAAGCCAGACAGCGTAGAAAACTGTCTGGCTTTACAGTGTTGGGGTACTCGGACTCGAACCAAGAATGACAGGACCAGAATCTGTAGTGTTACCATTACACCATACCCCAAGGTCACAACCTTTTCGTGATTGCGGGTGCAAAGGTAAGAAGTTTTGGCGAACCTGCCAAATTTTACAGCCACTTTTTTCAAAAAAAGTTTATTGCGATAAGTCGTGGAAACAACGTGGCTGCACACCAAACCATTTCTACACACGTTTTTGCAAAATAAATAAAAGAAATTTGGAGTTTCTCCCTTTTTGCGCTAACTTTGTAAAATCATATACATTTACAACTATTTAATGGAATTGACAGCAACAGAAAAGCTACTGAAAATCATCACAGAGGCCATCGAAGACAAGAAAGGCGAAGACATCGTGGTCATTGACTTGCGGCACACCGACGGCGCCATAACGAGCTACTTCGTAATATGCACAGGCAACTCACCGGCACAGGTGGAAGCCATAGCGCAACAGGTAGGCGACAAATGCCGCGACGAAGCCGGCGAAAAACCGGTAGGCGTAAACGGCCTTGGCAACGACCAATGGGTGGCTATAGACTTTGTAGACATCATCGTGCATATCTTCCTGCCTGAGCAGCGCGCATTCTACGACTTGGAGAACCTGTGGGAAGACGCTAAAGTTCAAAGTTCAAAAGCTCAAAGTTTATAATGGACAACAACAGACAATACCGCCAACCAGGCGGCAACAACCAGCCTAAGATGCCCCGGTTCAATATGAACTGGCTCTACATAATAGTAGCCGTAGTGCTCGCCATAATGCTTTTTTCCGGCGGCGGAGGCTCTATCGTAAAAGGCGGAGGCGCAAATCAAGAGGCATCTTACAGCGACTTTAAGGCATACATCGAGAAAGGCTACGCACAGCGTGTGGTCATAAACAAGACCGAAAACACCCTGAAGATGTTCGTAAAGCCGAAATACATACGCACCATATTCGGCATGACGGCACAACAGGTCGGCACGAGCCCTTATGTAAGCGTGCAGTTCGGCAGTGTCGACGAACTCGAAAAGTTCCTTGACGCAGAGCAGCAAAAGCACAAGTTCGCGGGCTACAGCTATGACAACGAGCGCGGTTCCGACTTCTGGAACATTCTCATAAACATCGCTCCACTACTGTTCTTCTTCTTCATATTCTGGTGGTTCAGCCGGGGTGTCGGAGGTGCTATGGGCGGCGGCAGCGGCGGCATTTTCAGTGTCGGCAAGAGCAAAGCCAAGCTCTATGAGAAAGGCAACGAGATGGGCATCACCTTTAAAGACGTTGCCGGACAGGAAGGAGCCAAGCAAGAAGTGCAAGAGATAGTAGACTTCCTTAAGAACCCGAAGAAATACACAGAGCTCGGAGGCAAGATACCAAAGGGCGCATTGCTCATCGGCCCTCCCGGAACAGGTAAAACATTGCTGGCTAAAGCCGTTGCCGGCGAGGCTGGCGTGCCATTCTTCTCTATGTCGGGTTCCGACTTCGTAGAGATGTTCGTGGGCGTTGGCGCAAGCCGCGTGCGTGACGTTTTCGCCCAGGCTAAGCAGAAGGCACCTTGCATCATCTTCATAGATGAGATTGACGCCGTAGGCCGCGCACGCTCCAAGAACCCTGCAATGGGCGGCAACGACGAGCGTGAGAACACGCTCAACGCACTGCTTACTGAGATGGACGGCTTCGGCACCAATTCGGGTGTCATCGTGTTAGCCGCAACCAACCGTGCCGACATGCTTGACAAGGCACTGTTGCGTGCCGGGCGTTTCGACCGCCAGATACATGTCGACCTGCCTGACCTCGCCGAGCGAAAAGCCATATTCCTTGTTCATTTAAAGCCTCTTAAAGTGGACGAGACGCTCGACGTAGACTATCTTGCACGCCAGACACCTGGCTTCTCTGGTGCCGATATTGCCAATGTCTGCAACGAGGCGGCCCTCATTGCTGCGCGCCACAACAAGAAATCAGTGACGAAGCAAGACTTCCTCGATGCCGTAGACCGTATAATCGGCGGACTCGAAAAGAAGACGAAGGTGATGACTTCTGACGAGAAGCGCAGCATCGCCATCCATGAAGCAGGACACGCCACCATAAGCTGGTTCTGCCAATATGCCAATCCTCTCGTCAAGGTGACAATCGTACCTCGTGGACAGGCACTCGGAGCAGCATGGTACTTGCCCGAAGAACGTGTCATAACAACAAAGGAGGAGGAGCTCGATGAGATTTGCGCACTTCTTGGCGGACGTGCCGCTGAGGAACTGTTTGTGGGTTCAATCTCAACCGGCGCAATGAACGACCTCGAGCGGAGTACCAAGGCTGCTTTCGGCATGGTGGCTTACACCGGCATGAGCGACCGCCTGCCCAACATCTGCTATTACAACAACAACGAATATTCTTTCCAGCGCCCATACAGCGAAACCACGGCGAAGATTATCGACGACGAAGTTCTGAAGATTGTCAACGACCAGTATGCCCGCGCAAAGCAAATCCTGACCGAGCACAAAGAAGGCCATGCGCAGCTCGCGCAATTGCTTTTCGAGAAAGAGGTTATCTACCATGACGATGTTGAGAAAATATTTGGCAAGCGTCCGTGGGAAAGCCGCTCAGAGGAACTGATGAAGGAGAACGACAAGCTCCAGGCTGAAAAGGAGGCAAAAGAAAAAGCCAACGAGCCTAAGCTTGAAGACATGCCCGACGAGGTGAAAAAGGCACAAGAGGAGTTCGACAAGAAAAAGGATTCTCAAAATGCCTCTAAAGAGGATGGCGCAAAATAGGCTGAGCACTTTGCACTCCATCTATGGAATATCATAATTTATAATAACACATAAAACAATGCCAAACCAAGGAATCCTTTTAGGCACAAAACCAGCCCTCAATCTGAGGAGCCTTGGGGCGGCTTTACCATTATGACCCCTAAACAAAAGAATCTTATCGTCAGGAGCATTACCGGCATCCTTTTCGTGGCAATCATGGTTGCCGGCTTTCTCAATCCTCGCGCAATGGTGTTGCTGTTTGCCATCATCACGGCTTTAACCCTGTGGGAATACACGGGGCTTGTAAACGACCGTGTTGCAGATGTCTCCGTCAACCGCTTCATCTCAACCGTTGGCGGTGTTTATCTTTTCATAGCCGTTGCCGCATGGCGCGTTGGCTATGTCAGCAACTTCGTGATAATGGTGCCTTACGTGCTCACCATTGTCTATCTCTTTATAAGCGAGCTTTATGCCAAGAGCCGCAACGCATTGCAAGACTGGGCTTACACCATGCTCGGACAGATGTACATAGCCATGCCATTGTCACTGATCAACATTGTCGCCTTTGAGCGCAGTGCCGACGGCTCGTTTATGACCTACGACATGTTCCGCCCGCTTGCGTTGTTCATCCTTCTTTGGGCAAACGATGTAGGGGCATATTGCTTCGGTTCTCTGTTCGGTAAGCACAAGCTCTTTCCCCGCATCTCTCCGGGCAAAACGTGGGAAGGCAGTATCGGCGGCGGCATCTTTGCGGTTGTCGTAGCAGGAATAATCGGCTGGTTGGCGAACAGCGGAGCCACACCCCACACCCTGAACATCTACCAATGGCTCGGGCTCGGTGCCGTAGTCGTGGTTTTCGGCACATGGGGCGACCTCGTGGAAAGCCTGTTCAAGCGCACTATCGGCGTGAAGGACAGTGGCAAGATACTGCCTGGACACGGCGGCATGATGGATCGTTTCGACTCATCACTTATGGCTATACCGGCAGCCGTCATTTATCTCTACTCGCTTTCAATATTCTAAAACCAGCAATAAAGTAGATATTTAAAAGTGGTTTCTTGGTTTACCGAGAAACCACTTTTTTTGTTTTTCCGCCTTGCAGGCACAAAATGTAAACAGCGTTTTATTTTGTGTCAAGCAAAAGATTAATTTCTCATCTTACCTTAAAAGAAATAAAAAATTATTACCTTTGCACCAGCAATCGGTTTGCAAGGAAACGCGCAATTAAAAGGGAACGGGGTGAGAATCCCCGACAGTCCCGCTGCTGTGTGCAGTCTTTATCGGGAGCGGACAAGTAATGACCACTGACATTTTATTGGGAAGGTCGTCTGCTTCTGACTGCGAGCCAGAAGACCTGCCATTGTTAGTATTCGTCGTGAGCTGCGAGTGACGGCAATATCGGCTGAACCAAAAGTTTTTTACAGATGGACATACAGGTAACGTCCTTTCTTCGGAAGATGCTTCTGCTTCTCCCTGTTTTTGCATATATGCCACTGAACAATGCGGTGGCACAAGGCTTTGTACGTCCTGACAGCACGCAAAGCTCAGTGCAGAATGCTCAAAATCCTATCAACAGAGCTCAAAGCTCTGAGGACAAAGTACAAAGCATCGACGAAGTTACGGTTTATGGTCGCAGCCGTGACGAAATGGTTCCGGCACAGCACCTCAGCGGTAAGCGCCTACAGTCGTTGAGCAGCTTTTCCGTCGCCGATGCCATACGCTATTTCTCAGGTGTGCAGATAAAAGACTATGGCGGCGTGGGTGGACTGAAAACCATAGACGTGCGCTCAATGGGCACTAACCACATGGGCATCTTCTACGACGGCATACAATTGGGTAACGCCCAGAACGGACAGATTGACTTGGGCAAATTCTCGATGGACAACATCGAGGAAATTTCTCTATACAACGGCCAAAAGAGCGACATCTTTCAATCGGCAAAGGACTTCGGCTCTGCCGGAACCGTCTATATACGCACTCGTCGCCCACGTTTCAAGACTGGCAAAACATATAACATAAGGATGACTGAGAAGTTCGGCTCCTTTGGGCTCTCCGATCCATCTTTTGTTTGGGAACAGCAGTGGGGCAGCAACATATCCTCCTCGTTTAGTGCCGAGCGCATCGACGCAAGCGGCAAATACCGTTTCCGCTATCGCCGTAAATATCAAGACGGCTCCGTGGCTTGGGACACCACGGCTGTCAGGCGAAACGGCGACATAACGTCATGGCGACTCGAAGGTTCTCTCTTTGGCACAATGAACAACGGATTATGGAATGCCAAAGTCTATTATTATGACTCCGAGCGTGGAATTCCTGGAGCCATAGTAAACAACGTGTGGAAACGTTCGCAGCGGCAATGGGACAGAAACTTCTTCGTTCAAGGTCATTTGCAGCAACGCATAAATGAGAAATATGAGTATCAGGTAAACGCAAAGTATGCCAACGATTTCATGCGCTACCTTAATCCGGACACTACGCTATTGTATATCAACAACCGCTTCCGCCAACAGGATTGGTATTTTTCCACTGCGCACCACGTATCTATAACAAGCGGTTGGGATGCAAACGTCTCTGTTGATTACCAATACAATACGCTCAGCGCAAACCTCGTGAACTTTGTATATCCGTGGCGGCACAGCCTGCTTGCGGCATTTGCCACAAGCTATCAGTGGCGCAAACTGAAAATCATGGGCAGCCTGCTCGGCACTCATGTCTACCAAAAGCATAGCCACGGCTTAAACAAATACACGCCTGCCGTCTTCCTCTCCTACAAACACGACGATGCCCTAAGCTTCAGAGCGTTCTACAAGCGCATTTTCAGGATGCCTACATTCAACGATCTTTATTATACAGACATTGGCAACGTTGACCTAAAGCCTGAGTGGACAACGCAATACGACATTGGTTTTCTATATTCAAAAAGCCTGCAACACACGTGGCTGTCAAAGATAGAGCTGAAAGCCGACGCATATTATAATAATGTAAACGACAAGATAATAGCTGTGCCAAAGGGCAATGGGCAATACCGATGGATGATGATGAACATAGGCAAAGTGCACATACGCGGCATTGAAGCCTCTGCACAAGCTGTGGTACGGCCACATAGAGACTGGATGCTCAACGTTTGTGCATCATACACCTATCAAAAGGCACAAGACTATACAAACCCCAAGGACAACGACCCTGTATCGGGAACCTACAAAGGGCAGATAGCCTACATCCCTTGGCACAGCGGGTCTGTAACGGCAAACCTTACGTGGAGAGACTTCGGCGTGAACTATGCTTTCGTTTATGTCGGCAAACGTTACCACAATTCAGCCAATATCCCCGTAAATATGGAGCAACCGTGGTACACCCACGACATAAGCGCATCGTGGGATTGGAACTGTCATTGGCTCTGCGGCTCACTTGCTTTGGAATGCAACAATTTCCTTGACCAGCAATATGACGTGGTGCTTAATTATCCCATGCCGGGAAGGAACTGGAGATTTATCGTAAAGCTAAAATTATAAAGTCCTCAACACGACCCTCCTAAAGGAGAAAGTGCTTGATACTAAAAGATATTGATGATGAAAATTATAAAAACTGTCATTTCCACTATAAACTCCCTCGCCTTTGTAAAGGTATGGGGAGGCATTGTACTTATTTCGCTCCTTCTGTTTTCCTGTCGCGAAGACTATACGGTCATCGTGCCTGAGCAAGAGAAAGTGGACACGGTGCAGACAGTGGACAGCATCGTTGGTTTTTACCTGCTGAATGAAGGCAACATGGGCACCAACAAGTCCACACTCGATTTCTACAGCTATGCCTCTGGGATATATACCCGCAACATCTATGGCAATGCCAACCCGTCGGTGCCAATGGAACTCGGCGACGTGGGCAACGACCTTCAAATATATGGCAGCAAGCTTTATGCGGTCATCAACTGCTCCAACAAGGTTGAAATCATGGACAAGTTGACGGCAAAGCGCATCGGGCAGATAAACATACCCAACTGCCGCTACATACGTTTTGACAAACAATTTGCTTACGTCACGTCATACGCAGGGCCCGTATCAATTAATCCCGACTATGAACAACGCGGCTATGTGGCAAAGATTGACACAGCAACAATGGAGATTGTGGACACATGCCTCGTGGGTTTCCAACCCGACGAGCTGGAGATAGCCGACGGCAAGATGTACGTAGCCAATTCCGGCGGCTATATGGTGCCCGATTATGAGAACACCCTGTCAGTAATAGACCTCGCCACATTCAAGGAAATAAGGCGCATACCAGTTGCCATCAATCTCTACCAAGTGCGTCGCGACAGCCATCATCAGCTATGGGTGACAAGCCGCGGAGACTATTACACAGTGAAACCAAAACTTTATTGCGTAGACTCGCAGAAGGACATAGTAACCGACAGCCTCGATGTTCCTGTAGGCAGCTGTTGGCTCGACGGTGACTCTCTCTATGTCTGCGGCAAACAATACAACGAAGGCACCAAGAAACAGGAACGTACCTACTTCATAGTTAATGTTGCCACACACAGCGTTGCCTCCAGACAGATAATAACCGACGGAACCGATACCGACATCGATACTCCGTATGGCATATTTGTACATCCACAAACAAAAGATGTTTATATCACGGATGCCAAAGGTTATGTCACGCCTGGAACTCTATACTGTTTCAGCAAGGAAGGCAAACTGAAATGGAAAGTAGCCACCGGCGACATTCCTGCCCATGCGGCATTCCTAATTGAACACAAACAAATAAAGAAATAAGACGGCATGAGGTTCCATACAGTATTATTGTCATTCATAGCCCTCGCAACAACGGCAGGCTTACACGCACAGAACAGCCCTTATATAAATAAGGTGTATGAATATTGTCCTGCGCCCGGGCAATTCGTCAACGACTATCCTCGCTTCAGTCAAGGCGATACAGCCGATTCTATGCTTGCGAAAGCGTCTGAATATGTTGTCGGCAATGCAAGAAGCGCTTTGTCTCTTGGCGGCTTTGGCGGCTATATCGTTTTTGGCTTTGATCACAAGATACAAAACATCAAAGGCAAGATGGACTTTCAGGTTCTTGGCAACGCCTTTGCGTCTGAGCGCAGAACCGTGCGTCCCGGCGGCAGCTCTGAGCCAGGCATCATAATGGTGAGCGAAGACACCAATGGCAACGGCATTCCCGATGACACATGGTATGAGATAGCCGGAAGCGAGTACTTCAAGAAAACGACCAAGAAAAACTATACCATTACATACTTCCGTTCAAACGACAACATAAGATGGACAGACAGTGATGGCAAAAGCGGCACTATCGACCGAAACCAATGGCATACACAGGACAGCTATTATCCCATGTGGATAGCTAAGGACACCATGTCTTTCACTGGCACACGCCTCGCCGATAACTATGCCAATGAGGGCACAAAGGCAAAGCCATATTATGTGCAGTATTTCTACGACTACGGCTATGCCGACAACCAGCCCAACGACTCTGCAATGTCGAAAATAGACATTGGCTGGGCAGTGGATGCCGACGGGCACGCCGCCAATCTCAGCGGGATAGACTTTGTAAAGGTTTACACCGGGGTAAATCAGAAGTGTGGCGACCTTGGAGAAACAAGCACTGAAGTGGCTGGCGCCATCGACCTGCACCTTGCAGGAGGCGACATCGACAGCCCCGTAACAACAGGAATCACGACGTTGCAAAACGCACAGCGCGCAATGCTTAATCCCGACTGCAAGATTTACAACATCAACGGGCAGCGCGTAGTCAACCCTGCAAACGGAAGCATTTACATAATACAAAACAACGGGAAGACGGAAAAAATAGTTTGGAAACAGTAACTGAATACACAACTTTATAAACATAATCAATATGGAAAAAAGACATTTACTCCATCTGCTGCTTTTAGCCTTGATGCTGCTAACCGTGCCATTAGGGGCAAAAGCAGAAGACATCATCATGTCTTCAACGCCACAAACGGTGACTGTCGGCGCAACGCCAGTCAACCTATATGACGATGGCGGCAAAGACGGCAAGACTTCCATTTCCAATGCGAAATATCAAGTCACGTTCTTGCCAGGCGTAGAAGGGCAGAAGGTGCAGGTTGACTTTACGATGGTTGACATCTTCGAAGGCTCTATCTACAGCCAGTACATCCGCGTCTACAACGGCAAGGAGGCTAACGCAGAGTCGCTCATCCGCAACGTGAAGAAAGGGCAGACAGCCTTAATACACTCCACGAGCAGTGACGGCGCACTGACCGTCGTCTTCGAAAGCACCACATCTTATTCCAGCGACGGCTTCGAAGCCACAGTTTCACTCTTTACCCCGCAGGCAATGACGGCAAAAGGCATAAGCGTGGAGCAGGCATCAGCTGACAATGTGGCTTTCGGCGACAAAAGCCAAGCTATCCTCAACATCAATGTCAAGACAGAAAACACGGAGCCTGCACTGACGGCTGGCGCTTTCTCGTTTACTGCAAACGGCACATCGGCTCAGGTCTCAAATGCCACTCTCTATTACACAGCTCTCGACTCTACTTCCTTTGCCACAACCACAAAGGTAGGTGAGGCAACTGTTGACGGAGACAATTTCACCATTACTCCGACACAGGACATTACTCTCAGCGAAGGCAACAACTGGTTTTGGCTTGCCTATGACATCAACGACAAGGCAAAAGACGGCACAAGCGTAGACGCTGCCCTTTCGTCCATAGTTCTCGGAGGCAAAACCGTTACTCCAGCCGACGGCAATCCTAAAGGCGTACGCAGGGTAAAGAACGTAGTTTACTCACACGCCTCACAGGGCACCGTAGAAAAGACCATCTATGGCAAAGCTACATTCCAAACCAAGGCAAAGAGCGAATGGTCTGACGACTATGAAGGCGGAACCGACGACCGCATAAACATCTTTACACCTGGCAACGACGGTTATGTATGCCAGATAGACTTCTCAAGCTTCGACCTGTACTATTCGTCAAACTCCTATTACGGCGCGCGCGCCAAGTTCCGCATCTATTCCGGAAAAGGCACAAAAGGCGCTCTACTTTGGGAGCTTACCTCCGCAGCCGACAAGGACAAAGGCCCTGGGAAAATTATCCGTTCCACCTCTGACGACGGCGCTCTGACCATTGTCTTCAATCCAAACGACGGCTATTACTCGGCAGAAGGATTCTCAGCAACAGTCAGCGAATACAAGCAACAGCCGATGCGCCTCGACACCATTACCGTAGAACAGGCAACCACCGAAAGCGCATCTGTCGGCGTGAAGAAGCAGGCAATGCTGACCGTGAACATTCAGACCATCGGCGGATTGGAGCCTTTGTCGCTTTCATCTATGAACGTCAATCTGAAAGGCTCCAATGAAAGCATAAACGGAGTTTCTGTTCTTAAGAATGACAGCATCGTGGCTTCCGCTACTCCTACAGACAGCCCTTCCTTGACCATTAGCCTTGACAAGCCAATCACTCTCACTGAGGGCGACAACTTCTTTACCATTGCCTACGACGTGAAGTCCGGCTTAAAATCAGGCGGCACAATAGACGCATCGCTTGAAAGCGTAAACATCGGAGGCAAGGAAGAAGCAGTGGCAAAAGGCGACCCGGAAGGCTCACGCTCTCTTGTAAACGCCATAAACATGCAAAACGGAGACAATGGCGAAGTCGTAGTAAGCAGCGACAACCCGCTTATGTTCTACGACGACGGAGGCAAGGACGGCAACGAGTCGAAGACATTCACGGGCACCATAACGTTTACCCCGGCAAAAGCAGGCGACGCTATTCGTTTGAAGTTTAATTCGTGGGAGGTCACCTACAGTGACGACATGTACATCTACATGGGCGGTGAAACAAAGGACAAGGCTGACTACAGCTATTCAACCTACCCGAAGCCCGTTATAGGCTCAGAGCTTTTCTCGACTTCCAAGGATGGAAAGATAACTATCAAATATGTTGCCGACAACTATTCGTCGGGTGGCAAGGGCTTTGCCATAGAGGTGACTTCCTTCACCCCCACCCCGCTGACCCTCTCATCTGTCAGCACCACAGCCATTGCGCCGGAGCGCGTGCGCAAAGGACAGAACGACATACCTATGCAGCGCATCGACGTTAATGTAGACGGACAGACCGGCTCGCTCGGCATAGACAGCATTGCTGTGGCTATAAGCGGCGAGGGCATAGACAAAGCACGAATCTACCAAACCGATACTCTGTCAACATTCTCGTCTAATAAACTATATGCTGAAATCGTCAACGGCAAGGCAAAGGGCTCTTATGCCATCACCAAGTCGGGGACTTATCGTTTCTGGGTTGCCGCCGACATCAACAGCGATGCAGAGGTTGGCAACACGCCAGGTGTTTCAGTTACAGCCGTCAACGACATTGCGACAACCGATGCTGCCATTGCTTCTACCAAGGTTGACGAAGGCATGCACGGCACCTATACCGTAGGGAGAAACGGCGATTACAAGACTATCCAGTCTGCCATCGATGCTCTCGGATTCGGCATCGACGGCCCCGTTACAATACTTGTTGAGAAGGGCGAATACAATGAACTGATAAACGTCCCAGCCATAGAGGGCATGGGCGCAGCCAACACCGTCACTTTAAAGAGCAAGAGCAGCAACTATCACGATGTTCGCATCTACTATGACAGATACTCTGCACCGGGCTACAGCAGTGACCAGGCAGCGCGGGAGTATGGCGTTGTAACTTTTGACGGAGCAAGCTACTTCACGCTGCGCGGCATAGAAGTTACCACTACGGACATGGCATTCCCTTCCGTAGTGCACCTGCGCAACCAGAGCCGCCACATAACCGTGGACAGTTGCTACATCCATGCAGCCGTTTCCACCGAGCGCTCACAGGACATCACTCCTGTGTATATGTACTCCAAGGACGTTGCCAACAGCAACAACGACTACTTCACGCTCTCCAACTCTCTTATCGAGGGTGGCTATTACAATGCAAAGATTGGCGGAACAGGCTACACGTCACTGCCCAAGGAGGTGGGAGCCGTTATTGAAGGTAACACTTTCCGCAATGCAGGCATCAAGTCTCTCTATATCAATGGTGAAGACAGCGTGCAGGTTCTTAACAATCTCATAACCAATGACGTGGCGGAGACCAATGAGTTCTGTGGTATTGACATACAGGCAGAAGGCGGCAGCATTGAAGGAAACTCCATACGCCTCAACACTAAGACATACGGTTCGGCAATCTACGTGCGCCTGTTTGACGGCACAGCAGAGAAGCCTGCCGTCATTGCCAACAACGAGATTACGGTTAATTCTCAGGACAACGAGAACGGAACATCAGCCGGAATAAACCTCAATAAGGCGGCAAAACACATTCTGATAGCTTACAACACAGTGCGTGTGACGTCTCCGGCAAGCTCGGCAGCACTCATTCTCAACCACAAGAGTCTTGGTGACATACGCGTTACTAACAACATATTGCAGAACGAGTCAGGAGGCTATGCTTACCGCATATACCGTGCGGCAACTGTTGATTCGACGAAGTTCAGCAACAACAACATCTATTCTACAGGCGTTCTCGCAATGACAGGCTCTACGGAATACGACTTTGCCGCATGGCAAGCAGCCAAGCAAGACTCTCTGAGCCACAACGACTCTATAGCGTTCCTCAGCAACGACATTCTCGAGCCTGCCGAGGCAAAAAGCCTGCGCAGCGCAAAACCGCTGTCTGACATCAAGCGCGACATCAACGGTACTTTCCGCAACCAAGTAACTCCGACAATAGGCGCATACGAATATAGCGACGACGCAACAGCCCCTGCTTTCGCAAACGGTTATCCGAAGGTCACTGCCATTACCGACTCTACGGCAACAATAGCCATCAATAGCGACAAAGCGGCTTTGGCTTATATCCTTGTAAGAAAAGCTACCGACGAGGCTCCCATTGCCGGCGAGGTGCTTGCCGACGGCAAGACGCTGCTTGTAAGAGAAGGCAGGAATGGAGCATATACAGCCGACAGCCTTGTAAAGGACGACACCTACGTGGCTTACGTAGTGCTAAAGAGCCTGCGCGGCACCGTCGGCGAGATGGCTTCTACAAGCAAGTTCACCGTAAACGGCGAGGGCGGATACGTGCAAAAGAAACTCACCGTAAGCGTTGCGGAAGACAAGGCAACCGTGACAAGCGGCTCAAGCATAAACCTTAAGGCGACAGCCTCTAACGGTACGGAGCCTTACACTTACACATGGACAAACTCTGCCCACCAGACTGTGGAGATGCCAATAAGCCCGACGGCTTGCGACGATTATATCGTAACTGTGACCGATGCCGACGGCAACACTGCCTCCGACACCACTCGTGTAGTAGTGACCGGCGACGCAGCAACGGCTACTTTTGAAAATCTATACCTCGAGGAAGAAAGCTATTGGAACGGCTATAACCTTCCAAACAAGTTCGGGTCGTTCGTTAGCGGCTCCTACGAGTTCGCCAACAGCGCCTACCCGTCATCATTGTTCTGGTCAGAGTTCTCTTACGCCAACGTCACCGCCACGAGTTTCGACCGTTCGGAATATCTTACACAGCAATTCCGCGTAGTTCCTGGCGGCGGCCACAACTCTGCCAACTATGCCGTGGCTTATCCGTACAACTGCACCGTAAACGTGCTCAACCGTGAGGACGGAGATGACATAAAAGGTTTCTATATCACCAACACGGCTTATGTTGAAGACGCAATATTAAACGGAGACGGCATGTCGGGCACCACTACCGACGGCCGCACATACACCGAGACCGACGGTTTCAGCAAGGGCGACTACCTTTATGTGGACATCTTCGGCATACATGCCGACAACACCAAAGACAGCGTGCGCGTATATCTCGCCGACTACCGCGCCGAAGCCGATGCCGACCGCTACTATCTGAAGGACTGGACATGGGTTGACCTGTCAAAGCTCGGCACCGTGAAGCAGCTGCAATTCAAGATGGGCAGCAGCCGTAGCAACAAGTACGGCCCCACGACTCCTACCTATTTCGCCATAGACGACTTCAATGGCGAGGCTCCAGCCGTTGACGGCATTGACAATATCCCAAGTTCAAAGCCAAAAGCCACAAGCTCAAAGGCATACAACCTCGCAGGGCAGCAGGTTGGCAAGGACTACAAGGGTGTCGTAATAGTGAACGGCAAGAAGGTCATCAGAAAATAAGCGACAGTAAAAACAAAGAGGCTTTAAAACGGCTCTCCAGAGCTATACTTTAAAGGAGCGGGAAACATCAAGTCCCGCTCCTTTTTTGTTCCTTTTACTCCCAAAAACAACCATCAATTTTTACGCACGCCGTACGAAGCATTCCTCAAAAACGCAAGAAATCCGCACCGTTGGCAGCTGTTTATAATCGGCTGTTTATCACTGCATTACAAGATTATATATTATTGCGGTTTTTCAAACTTTATGTTATTTATTTCAAAATACGCTATTCACAGAAGACCTTTTGAAAAAATGTTTGGTAACTTTGCAATTGATTTAGCAAACTCACTATGAATGACAAAGAATATATGAAGCTTGTGGGGAAGATATTCGCCACAGGCATAATGTCCTTTTGCGGCGTGGTTAGCGAAACCGCGATGAACGTGACCTTCCCGACGCTTATGACAGAGTTCAGCATAGGCACGCATACCGTACAATGGGTCACTACGGGTTATCTGCTCATTCTTTCGCTCGTCATCACGCTCTCCTCCTATCTCAAACGCAACTTCACTACACGGTCGCTTTTCCTGACCGCCATGAGCTGTTTCATCGTAGCCACTGCACTATGTTGCTGGTCGCCAAAGTTCTGGGTCCTCATAGCCGGCAGGATGCTCCAAGGCGTGGGTTCGGGCATAGCCCTGCCACTGATGTTTAACATAATTCTTGCCGAGGCGCCAAAAAGCAAGCTCGGATTGTTCATGGGCGTGGGCTCGCTCATCACGGCAATGGCGCCTGCCGTGGGGCCGGTGCTTGGCGGATTCATTGTAGACCATTTTGGCTGGCGTTACATTTTCCTCGTGTTGCTCTGCCTGCTCGTGCCATCGCTCGTCCTTGGTGCATGGCTCATAAAAGGCGGAAAAACAGAGCGGCGCTCAAGTTTCCACATCGCCGATTACCTGTTGATAGTGATTGGGTTCACGGCTTTCATCTTCGTTACACTGAGCGACAAGCCTGAAAACCTGTTGCCGAGCCTCGCAATAGCCATCGTAAGCTTCGCCGTGCTCATAATAAAATCAAGGCACGAGGCATCGCCGCTGATACGTTTCGAGGTGTTGCGCCACCGCAGCTTCACGCTCGGGCTGTGCTCCATATTGGCTGTGCAGTTCACTACGCTTGCCGTGGGCTATGTCATTCCCAACTACTCGCAGCTCGTGAACCACACAGGAGCGTTTCTCGCCGGCAGCCTGCTCGTGCCGGGATGCCTTCTTGGGGCTGTGCTCGCCATAGCCGCCGGAGCCATCTACGACAAGCTCGGCGCCATGCGGCCCATAATCACAGGCAATGCGTTGCTGCTGCTTGCGGTGCTGCTATTCAGGATTTTCAGCTATAGTCTAAACACGCCAATGTTCATGGGCTTCTATATCATTTACACCCTCGGACAAGGATTGTGCGTTGGCAACACGTTGACCTATAGCCTGTCACGCCTGCCAGGCGACTTGTCAGCCGACGGAAACGCCCTCATAAACAGCCTGCAACAGCTTTCCGGAGCAGCTGGCACAGCCTTCGCAACGACCATTGTGGCAAGTTACCAGATGAACAAGTCTCTTGACCTCGCAACAAACACGATGCAAGGCAGCACGAGTGTTTTCGGCTTCCTTGCCATGCTTCTTTTTGCTGCCCTAAGAGCAGCCGTGTTTATGTTCAAGGGAAAGGAAAAAGGAAAATAGTTCGGGCGCGGGTTCATGGTTTTGCAGACGCGGGTTCATGCCCTGCCCTGCTTTCTCAGTAGATCAACCATGATATGCGCGGCATTGTCAGGAGCGACATCGTCGCCAAGCCTACGCGCCACCTCGTCATATCCTCTCAGCATCTCCTCGCGCGCATCTCCATCAGGCATGATGCGGCTGAGCCACGTGCGCATGTTCTCGACAGAAAAGCGGTCGGCAAGCAATTCGGGCACCACCTCACGGTCGGCAATAAGATTCACGAGGCTTATGTACTTGCACTTTATGACATGATTGAAACCCCACCTGATGAGTTTCGGTACGGGTGTCTCATAACAAACGGCTTGCGGCACACGGAAAAGCGCTGTCTCAAGCGTTGCCGTGCCACTTGTTACCAAGGCGGCAGTGGCATGTGAAAGGAGCTCGTAGGTTTGGTTGAAAATGAGATGGATGTGCCTGGTGCCCATCTTCTCAATTGGCGAGGGAGCCAGCTTCCCATAAACTACTTTCTTGTAATATTCTTCGTCTATGGATGGCGCGCCGGCTATGACGCATTGTGCTTTGAATTGTGAATCGCTTCCGGAATTATGAATTACGAATTGTGAATTATGAATGGCATTAAGCATCCCAGGCAGGTTGTCCTTAATCTCCTGCTTGCGACTTCCAGCGAGCAAAGCTATGATGGGCTTAGACGGGTCGAGACCGTTGCGGCGGCAGAAGTCTTCCTTCGTTTCATGGTAATCCTTTCGGAATGCGCGCACTTCCTCGGCAGTGGGATTGCCTACATAGTGAATCTTATAATGGTGCTTGCCTTCATAGAAAGGAACCTCGAAGGGGAGGATTGAAAACATCTCGTCTACATAACGCTTGATGCTCTTTATGCGCCACTCTTTCCAAGCCCATATCTTCGGCGAAATGTAATAATATACAGGAATAGAGGTGTGGGTATGCACAAACTTCGCAATGTCAAGGTTAAAGCCGGGATAATCTACGAGAATCACGACATCGGGCTGCCACTCCACAATATCACGTTTGCAGAATGCCATATTCTTGAATATCGTGCGCAAATGCAAGAGCACGGGCACGAAACCCATGTAGGCAAGGTCTTTATAGTGCCTTACGCGCGTGCCGCCTTCTTTCAGCATTAAATCGCCGCCAAAAAAGCGGAACTCGGCATCCTTGTCCTCCTGCTTCAGCGAGTGCATGAGGCGCGAAGCATGGAGGTCGCCTGAAGCTTCGCCAACAATTAAATAATATCTCATCGTTAAAAACCTCTACTATTAAAATGCCTCCCAAGCCACTTCTTCCGGTGGCTTTAGCCTTGGGAGAGCTTTTCAAGAAACTTATAGTCGGTCACGTCTACCGTAGTCGGCGTTATTGCCACATAGCCATGCTGCAACGCCCACTGGTCGGTGTCGGTAGCCTCAGGCTCGTCGTTACGGTATTCGCCCACCATCCAAAAGTAGTTGTAGCCTCTCAGGTGGCGCCGCTTGTCCACCTCGTTTATCCAGCTCCCACGGCACATGCGGCAAGCCTTCACACCCTCGAAGTGCTCACGCGCAGGGAAGTTTACGTTCAGGCACGTGCCTTTTGGCAAGCCTTTCTCCAGTACGGTAGACACTATTTTCTCAACGTAAGGGCGAAGGGGCTCCAAGTTGGCGTTTTCTTCATAAAAGCACGACGAAAAGGCAACTGACGGGATGTACTTCATGCAGCCTTCCATGCACGCCCCCATAGTGCCGCTGTAATGGTTGTTCACCGTAGAATTGTCGCCATGATTGATGCCGCTAAGCACTATGTCGGGCCAACGGTCAGGGCAGATTTCGCTGAGAGCCATCTTTACACAGTCTACAGGCGTGCCCGTGCACGACCATACCTCAACATCATCACCCATATTATGCTGCCGTTTCAAGCGGATGAAGTCGGATGCGGAGAAGGCGCAAGAATAGCCTGAACGCGGCCCGTCAGGGGCACAAACAAGGACTTCGCCCAGCGGCTTTACGAAATCCACCAGCTTACGGATGCCCGGACTGTTGAAGCCGTCGTCATTGGCAATTAATATCAATGGGCGTTGTGGCTGTAGCTTCGGTGCCTTGCCATTATTATTGTTTTCCATATCTCTTTTGATTATTCTTTTCCTTTAGCCAAGCAAGCGCCTTATTTAACAAAGCGCAAAACTATTAATTCAGCTGCAAAAGTAGCAAAAAAACCTTTAAAAAGCCGATGTTTCACGCAAAATATGTATCTTTGCAACAAACTATGCCGTTCCGTGAACAACGGTTTGGCAAAACAAAGACGAAAATGGCAAAAATCATTGCTTTAGCTAATCAGAAAGGTGGCGTGGGCAAGACGACGACTACCATCAACCTCGCGGCATCGCTCGCCACACTGGAGAAGAAGGTGCTCGTGGTGGACGCTGACCCGCAGGCTAACGCCTCAAGCGGCTTGGGCGTTGACATATCGCAAGTGGATTGCTCTATCTACGAATGCATCATAGACCATGCCGACGTGCGCGACGCTATCTACACAACCGATATAGACGGCCTCGACATCATACCGAGCCACATCGACCTTGTGGGTGCAGAGATTGAGATGCTGAACTTGGAAAACCGCGAGAAAGTCATCAAAGGGCTTCTTGACCCGCTCCGTACTGAATATGACTACATCTTGATAGACTGCTCGCCGTCGCTCGGACTTATTACGGTGAACGCATTGACGGCGGCCGACTCTGTAATCATTCCTGTGCAATGCGAATACTTCGCCTTGGAAGGCATTAGCAAACTGCTCAACACGATAAAAATAATAAAAAGCCGGCTGAACCCGAAGCTCGAGATTGAGGGCTTCCTGCTGACAATGTATGACAGCCGCCTGCGCCTTGCAAACCAAATCTACGACGAGGTGAAGCGGCACTTCCAGGAGCTGGTGTTCAAAACAGTGATACAGCGCAACGTCAAGCTGTCTGAAAGTCCGTCACACGGATTGCCCGTAATATTGTATGACGCCGACTCTACAGGAGCGAAAAACCACTTGGCATTGGCAAAAGAGATAATTGAAAAGAATCAATAATCAGTAATCAATGGCAGTTCACAAAAAATATAATGCTTTAGGACGCGGGCTTGATGCCCTCATATCCACAGAAGCAGTGCGCACACAGGGCTCGTCTACGATAAGCGAAATCCCAATTGACCAGATAGAGCCAAACAGCAATCAGCCACGCAGCCTGTTCGACGAGGACAAGCTGCGCGAGCTTGCCGAAAGCATACGCGAGATAGGCATTATCCAGCCCATCACGCTCAGGCAGATTGCCGAAAACCGTTTCCAGATAATAGCCGGTGAGCGCAGGTGGCGTGCGTCGCAAATAGCAGGGCTGAAGAGCATTCCTGCCTACATACGCACAATCAATGACGAGAACGTCATGGAGATGGCTCTCGTGGAGAACATACAGCGCGAGGACCTCAATCCGATAGAGATTGCGCTCGCGTACGAGCACCTGTTGGAATCGACGGGAGAAACCCAGGAACAGGTCTCGATGCGCGTGGGCAAGAGCCGCGCCAACGTGGCAAACTACCTCAGGCTGCTGAAACTGCCGGCACAAGTGCAGATGGCGTTGCAAAAGAAGGAAATAGACATGGGGCATGCACGTGCACTGCTCGCCATAGACAGCCCTTCTACACAGCTCCAGCTTTTCAAGGAGATAGTGAAGAACGGATGGTCGGTAAGAAAAGTGGAGCAGATGGTGCAGCACCTGAAAAACGGCGACGACATTGATACGGGAAAGAAAAAGATACAGGCGAAGAAACAGCTGCCTGAAGAATTCGGCATGTTGCGCGACCGCCTTTCAGGCTTCCTCAACACAAGAGTGCAGCTCACATGCTCAAGCAAAGGCAAAGGCAAGATAAGCATCCCGTTCGACAATGAAGAAGACCTGGAACGCATAATGAGCGTTTTCGACAAATTGAAAGAACAAAAACAGCAATAGTGAAGACCTCACATTCTATAATATCCCATATTTGTCTTTCGCTCTGCCTGTTGGCATGCGCCTTTACGGCAAACGCCCAAAACCCGAAGGAGCCCGTCCGCCATCTCAGCGCAAAGGAGATTGGCGAGGACACGCTGCATACGGAAAGCCTCCCTACGGCGGACGAGAAAAGCCTTTTGCCCATTGACACAACAAAGGCGAAAGACAGCGTAAAGGCTGTTGCCATAGCCGACACGGCAAAGACACGGCACAAGCGGGACTGGGCTACATGGAAGCCGGACGCAAAGCGAGCCATGTGGCTTGCGCTCGTGCTGCCCGGAGCAGGACAAATTTACAATCGCAAATTTTGGAAATTGCCTATCATCTATGGCGGCTTCGTGGGCTGCGCCTATGCCATGAGATGGAACAACATGATGTACCGCGACTATAGCCAAGCCTACCTCGACATAATGGACGACGATCCCAACACGCAGAGCTACAACCAGTTCCTGCATCTCGGCACGCAGATAACCGCCGATAACCAAGCACGCTGGCAAGAGGTGTTCCGCAAGAGGAAGGACAGATACAGGAGATGGCGCGACTTGAGCTTCTTCGTAATGGTGGGTGTATATGCTCTGTCAGTGATAGATGCGTACGTAGACGCATCGCTTTCTGAGTTTGACATCTCGCCTGACCTAAGCCTGCACGTGTCGCCGGCGATAATGAACGGAAGCTCCGGCGGAGGCGTGGCGGCAAATCCGTTCAAAAACTCGGGAGTGGGAATGCAATGCGCGATAACTTTCTAAAAGACACAAGCAAGAAAAAACTGAACGCCACTGCCAAAGACATTTTAAAAGGCAAGAATTAAGGAAAAGAAAGTAAAGAACACAAAAAACATAATGAACATACGACGACAAATAATATTATCAGCCATCGTCCTCAGCCTTGCGACTACCGCCAATGCACAGGTCGATGAGAAAACCATAACCGTTGACGATAACGGGCGCAAGGAGCAGATAGACCTGCCGGAGGCAATGTCCACCGACCTTGACAGCCTCATGCAGCTTTACAACTCGAAGATGTACCTGCGGCCGGACTCCGATTGCAACATGCCCGACATTAATCCTGTTTACGATGCGGCAACCTACAAGGAACGGCTGTCGAAGCTGCCCACCATCATCGAGATGCCATACAACAGCATAGTGCAGGCATTCATCGACCGTTATACCGGCGAACTGCGGAGGCGCATAGCCTACATGCTCGGTGCGCAAAACTTCTTCATGCCCACCTTTGAGGAAGCTCTCGACGCCTACAACCTGCCGCTCGAGCTGAAATACCTGCCCGTCATAGAGTCGGCACTGAATCCTATGGCGAGGTCGCACGCAGGAGCCGTGGGCTTGTGGCAATTCATGTTGCCAACGGCAAAACGCTACGGATTGAAAGTGAACTCGCTGGTCGACGAGAGGCGTGACCTCGTGAAAGCATCCTATGCGGCTGCACACTACCTGAGCGACCTTTACAACATCTTCAAGGACTGGAGCCTCGTGATAGCCGCTTACAACTGCGGGCCCGACAAGATAAACAAGGCAATAAGACGGACGAACGGCGAGCGCGACTACTGGAAGATCTATCCTAAGCTGCCTGCCGAGACAAGGGGCTACGTGCCTGCATTCATTGCCGCCAACTACGTGATGAACTATTACTGCGACCACAACATTTGCCCGCTTAGCACAACGCTGCCCGTAAGAACAGACACCGTGATGCTGTCACGCGACGTGCATTTCGAGCAAGTGGCCGAGGTGCTCGGCGTAGACATGGACATGCTCAGGGACCTTAACCCGCAATACAGGCGCGACATTGTGAACGGCAATTCTGAGCTTTCGCCACTCAGGTTGCCGGCATCGCTTGTCAGCACATTCATAGACAAAGAAGACTCTGTATATGCCGCTAATCCGAAAGACTATAAGCCTAAGCGCACAGAGGTGACCGTAGGCGACGGCAACGACAGCTACGTAGTAAGAAACAACAAGGTGAGCCTCGTGACGGTTGCCGGAACAGGAGCCTCAGCCGACGATGGCAGCGACGACGGGGAAACCGTGAACCAGAAAACTTCCTCTACAAGGAAATCGACAGGAAGCAAAAGGTCAAGCAAGAAATCAAGGAAAAGCAAGCGACAACGCTCAAAGAGTGTAACCATTAAAAACGGCGATACCCTCAGCGAGATTGCAGAGCGCAATAACACCACAGTGTCTAAACTGAAAAAGCTCAACAAGATAAAAGGCAACAGCATTAGGGCAGGAAAGAAGATACGTGTGAAGTAGTTAGGAGTTAGGAGTTAGGAGTTAGAAGTTAGGAGTTAGAAGTTAGGAGTTAG
>CAZZNO010000009.1:0-42492 GCA_964655685.1 uncultured Prevotella sp. | reverse complement strand
TTCGAACCTGCGACCACCTGGTCCCAAACCAGGAGCGCTACCGGACTGCGCTACACCCCGTTTGCCTTGCTTTTTGCTTAGCGAGTGCAAAAGTATAGCTTTTATTTGTTTCTACCAAACTTTTCGTTGTTTTTTTTACTTTTTTACCATGCAAATTTGCTTTAGGTATTCATAAGGGCATATTTTCAATAGAAAAAAGTTAAATGCCCGTCGTTATTTTCATGGTTTGAATAATTTATTGTACCTTTGCTTTATATTATAAATTTCTAAGACTATGAAAAGACTCATCATTGCTATCTTGGTATGTCTTCCAACGATTGGCATGGCACAAAACAACGTTTGGGAGATACCAGAAGAACAGCCGCAGGTTCAGAAGCAAGTTAAGAAACAGAAGGTAGCAAAGGCAAAGAAACGTGAAGACCCAAAGTATCTTGCCGGTGCAGTGCCTGAGGTTGACGGTCGTGTAGTGTTCACGCTTGATAAAGATGTACCAGGCATGAGTGCTGACAGTATATATAATAAGGTGTATCGGGTCATGCAGGAAGTAGTCAGTGAGTCGAAAAACAAGGATATTACGCCAGCAAGCCGCATAGCTGCGGTAAACAAAGCTGAACACAGCATTGCGGCACGCATAAAAGAATGGCTTGTGTTTACGTCAAATTTCATTTCTGTTGACCGTACCGAAATAAGTTATACTCTTGTAGCCCGTGCCACTGACGGTCATATTAATATGACGATGGAGCGCATAAGCTATGCTTACGAGACGCGTCGCGATGGAAGCGAAGGCCTTAAGGTGAAGGCTGAGGAATGGATTACAGACAAGGAGTCGTTGAACAAGTCTGGAACCAAGCTTAGAAAGATGAGTGGCAAGTTCCGCCGCAAGACAATAGACCGCAAAGACAACATCTTTAGTAGGGTTAGTAAAGCCCTTGGCATTTAAGGTATTATGCCTTTTACTTCATCAAGAAGTTTAAAATACATGGACGACTATAAAGTGCAACATCGCCACCGCCGTGACGAGAAAGAGCAACACAATGAACAGTTCCGCCAGTTGAGGCAGTGGTTGAATATTATCTTTATGATAGGAGCTGTTGTGGGTGTGGCTGTTTATCTATTGCATACCCCACAAACTTTGGGCATAATTATAATCTTGGCCGCAATGGTATTTAAAATCGTAGAGTGCGCATTGCGATTTATCAAATGAAGTTTTACAAACAAAGGAACTTCTCAGCTAAATGAATAAGATTCTCTTTACCATTCTGTTTTGCCTTGCGTCATTCCCAATGACGGCACAGATTGTCGACGATGGGATGAACTCTGTGGATCCATACGGAAACGTAACGAACAGTCGCAATAATGGCCGCATGTCAGCTGACTCGCTTGGTTCTGATAAAGAGATACCGGAGGGCATACACGTATGGACTATAGACCGTAGGTTTGGCGACCGCATTCCTGCCACGCCCGATACGTTGCAGCACATGTTTATGAATTCTATATTCAGTACAGGTTTGAGAGGCGAATACAACTCTACGGGGAATCTTGGCTCTCCGCGTCAGGCACGTATATTCATAGACAGGAATGAGGACAGGAATTTTATATTTGCCAATCCGTATGATTATGTCATAACTCCTGTAGAGAATTTCCTGTTTACCAACACACTTTCTCCACTTACTAACATATTTTATAATACTTGCGGCAACAGAACGGATGGAGAAGACCACTTGAAAGTGAAGTTTGCCGTGAATGCCGGCAAGCGCATAGGCGTAGGGTTCCTGTTTGACTACTTATACGGTCGTGGCTATTATAATGCGCAGTCTACCTCACACTTCAATTACACGATGTACGGCAGCTACATAGGCGACCGTTACCAAGCCCACTTGTTGTTTTCTACGCTTCATCAAAAAGTGACTGAGAACGGCGGCATAACCAATGACAATTATATAACTCATCCTGAGTCCTTTAACGAAAGCTTTGCGACGTCGGAGATACCAACGATGCTTGACCAAAACTGGAACCGCAACGACAATCAACATGTGTTTTTCACACAGCGTTATAGCCTCGGTTTCAACCGCAAGGTCAAGATGACAGAAGAAGAAATAAAGGCACGCAAGTTTGCGTTGGAATCGCAGAAAGAGAAAGAGGCAAGGGATGCTAAGGATAAGGCTTTAAGTGAGGCAAAGAAAAACGGACAAGAAATAGATGAGGACAAAATAGAGGTGCCTAACAGCTATTCCGGCCGTCCTGACGATGCCAAGATTTCCACAAATGCTGCGCCACGAGACACCACAAAGGTTGGAGACAGGCTTGCTGTAAACGGCAAAGCTGCTGCCGACAGTTTATTGGCGGTAAATGAAAAAGCAAAGGAAGACACTTCATGGCTGAAGGACGAATATGTGCCGGTAACAAGCTTTATACACACCTTGGAGTTTAATAACTATAGGAGAATATACGAAGCTTATCAGACACCTGCAAACTATTATCTCGACACTTACAATGTGGCTGAGAAGTTGACTGGCGATTCCATTTATGATAGGACGAAGCACTGGAGCCTGCGCAATACATTTGCAATATCGCTGCTTGAGGGCTTCAACAAGTGGATAAAGACTGGCGCAAAGGCTTTTATATCCCACACGCTCAACCACTATACACTACCCGACTCCGTCGGCATGGGCAAATGGAATGAAAACAGTGTTACCGTAGGTGGGCAACTGAGCAAGACGCAAGGCAGCATGTTTCATTATAATGCCACGGGCGAGTTTGCCATTGCAGGATATAATGCAGGTGAAATACACATAGACGGAGGCTTGGATTTTAACTTCCCTCTTTTCAAGGACACCATGACACTTGCCGCTACAGGCTTTTACCATCATGAGAAACCTTCGTTCTACTATCGCCATTATCAAGCTAAACATTTGTGGTGGGACGACGATGGCTTGTCTATGATTGACCACTTTCGTGTACAAGGATTGCTTAGCTATCAGAAGACACGCACAAAGTTCCGTTTTGCTTTTGATGAGATAAAGAATCTTGCCTACTTTGCCACGTCTAATACGGTGAGCGACGATGGCAGGCTCTATAACATGGCTTATTCAAGACAAACGTCAGACGCGATAACAGTGCTTACGGCAGAGTTGACACAAGATTTCACTACAGGGCCTTTGAACTGGGAAACTGTGCTCACATATCAGAAATCGACAAAGCAGGAAGTATTGCCGTTGCCGACGCTGAACATCTACACGAACCTTTATCTCCACTTTAAGATTGCGCACGTGCTCGATTGCGACCTTGGAGCAGACGCCCGCTATTTTACAAGTTATGAGTCACCTGAATATTTTGCTCCACTTGGGCAATATGCTGTTCAAGCCAATGAGGACAAGGTGAAGATTGGCGGCTATCCTATAGTGAATGCCTACCTTAATTTCAAGTTAAGTAAAGCGCGCTTCTTCGTAATGATGAGTCACGTGAATGCAGGCTCTGGCAACAAGGAATATTTCCTTACGCCTCACTATCCACTGAACGGAAGGGTTTTAAGGTTTGGCATTAGTTGGAACTTTGCAAACTGATTCTTAATCATGTTTGATTGTAATAGGTGATTTTTTGATAATGATAAGCGAGAATGATAAGGTAAAGACAAATTCGTTTGAGGCTTGGATACTTGCAGCAAGACCCAAGACTTTGGCAGGAGCGGCAGTGCCTGTAATGATAGGGACTGCCTTGGCGGCAAAGGATGCTACATGGGTTGGCTTCCAGTTTTTGCCAGCCATACTTTGCTTCCTTTTTGCTTTCCTTATGCAAATAGATTCAAATCTCATAAACGATTATTTTGACTTTGTTCATGGCAACGATGACCCCTCTACCCGACTTGGTCCAAAACGAGCGTGTGCTGAAGGGTGGATAACTCCTCGTGCGATGCGCACGGGTCTCGTCGTTGTGTCAGCAGTAGCCTGCTTGATAGGTTTGCCACTTGTGTACTATGGTGGATGGGAAATGATAATAGTAGGTGCTTTGTGTGTGTTGTTCGCATTTCTTTATACCATATTCTTCTCATATCGTGGCTTGGGAGACATCCTTGTGCTTCTGTTTTTTGGCATTGTACCGGTGTGCTTTACGTATTATGTTATA
This sequence comes from uncultured Prevotella sp., assembly GCA_964655685.1. Lineage (GTDB taxonomy): Bacteria > Bacteroidota > Bacteroidia > Bacteroidales > Bacteroidaceae > Prevotella. Next base: position 38,370 of record CAZZNO010000009.1, on the reverse strand, counting down.
ATGCCGGCTAATGCACAAACCATTACAACAGAGGCTTTCTGCTGCTCCTTGGGCTGTGGTCTTGTGATAGACACTTTGCTCTGCATCAACAATTTCCGTGATCGTGATAATGATAAGGCTGACGGCAAGCTGACGCTTATAGTGCGTCTTGGCGAGAAGCGTGGGGCACAACTTTACAATATAGTAGGTTCAGCCGGGGCTGTAATTACGATGATTGCCATAATGCTCAATTGCCACGACAAAAGACTTGTGGCAATATGCATATTTCCGTTTCTTTTCTATGCCTACAAGCATTCGCAATCTTTCCAAAAGCTTAAAGATATTTGGGCTGGAAAAGCATTGAATAAAGTGCTTGGCATGACGGCTCGCGACATGTTCATTTATGGGCTAATGACGGTTGTGGCCATATTTATTTCCACACTATGAACAATGAAGTAAATCTTGATATAATGCAGTTTGTGGAGCAACAGATATTGCCCCGCTATACGGCTTTTGGCCGCTCTCATGGTCTTGCACATGTGCAGCGAGTAATAAAAAACTCGCTTGAGCTGGGGCGTATGTTGGGCGTGAACATAAATATGGTGTATGTTATAGCCGCTTATCATGACCTTGGCATGGAAGGGCCACGTGCCATTCACCACATTACAGGTGGCAAGATACTTGCAGCCGATGCAAGACTAAAGAAGTGGTTTTCGCCTGAACAGATAAACATAATGAAGGAGGCAGTAGAGGATCACCGGGCTTCGGCGTCGCATGCTCCACGTAGCATATACGGGAAAATAGTGGCAGAAGCCGATAGAGACCTGGAGCCAGAGGTTGTTTTCACGCGAGCCATAGAGTTTGGTCTTGAACATTACCCAGAACTTGACAAAGAAGGACAATGGCAGAGATTCAACAATCATATGGAGGAAAAATATTCCAGCCACGGTTACATACGCCTCTGGATTCCGAACTCTCCAAATGAGAAACGCTTGAAAGACATAAGGGACGTTATAGCAGACAAGAAGCAGTTGCGTAATATTTTCGATAGAATATACGACAGGTTATGATAAGTCAGGCAAAAATCAAGCTCATACATTCACTTGAAAGCAAGAAGGGACGTTCCAAAGAAGGAGCTTTCGTTGCTGAGGGGCCTAAAGTCGTCGGCGACTTGATGGCAGTCATGCGCCCGCGTTTCATCGTTGCCACAGATGAATGGTTAGAGAAAAACAATACCGGGGGAGTTGATGCCTTTGCCGTTACAGACAATGAACTTCGCAAGATTTCATACTTGCAGCATCCCCAGCAAGTGATAGCGGTCTTCCCTATTCCTGCGTCTGAGGGAACACTTGAAAGTAATGGAAATGCTATGGCAACCTTTGGTGCCAACAACCTGTGCCTTGCCCTTGACGGCGTTCAAGATCCTGGCAACCTTGGTACGATAATAAGGATTGCAGACTGGTTCGGGATAGAAACAATATATTGCTCTCATGAAACGGTGGATGTGTACAATCCGAAGGTTGTACAAGCCACGATGGGCAGCATTGCGAGGGTGAAAGTCCTTTATGTAGACCTTGCGAGGTTCATAGATAATCTACCGAAGGATTATCCTGTATATGGTACGTTGCTTGACGGAAAAGACATTTACCAACAGCAGCTATCCACAAGGGGAATGATTGTTATGGGAAATGAAGGCAAAGGTTTGTCATCTATAATAAAACAGAAAGTGACCCACCGCTTGCTCATACCCAACTATCCGCCATGCCGGGAAACTGCCGACAGCCTTAATGTTGCCGTTGCCACGGCAATAACATGCTCTGAATTTAGGCGACGCAGCATGATTTGAGGCTTGGCAGTGGAAATGAAAAGCATATAAGAAACAAACATAATTTTTTTACTAATTAAAATAGTAATACAGTCATGGAATCAGAACTTTACAAGACACGAAGCCTTAGCAGTTGCATGAAATCTGCTTATGATATGTTTGTCAGTAACATAAAGACCATATTCCACCGTACTTGGCTCCCGGCGGTGCTGCTTGCTGTGTTTAGTGCGGTTTCAATGGTTTTGTTCTATAACATAATCATTCAGTCATACGTTACAGTGCCAATGGCAGGCAATTCGTCTCTTACCCACATCTTTATATTGGCAGGATTTGCGATATTGTTATTGTTGCTGTCTATAGCGGCAAGTGTGTGGTTTTATGCCATTGTCATCAGTCTTTTAGACGGCGCAAGCATGAAGGTAAACCTGCCTCGGGTCATTCGCTTAGCGTTGTTGATAATAGCACTGACTTTAGTCATTTCTATAATTGTTTGGGGCATAAACATAATTCCTTATTTCGGAAGCAATCAAAAAGGCTCTGCGCCTGAAGCATGGGGAATGTCAGCTGTAGTGTCAATGGCTATATACCTTTGTTTCGCCATAGCCATGATTCCGACGCTATATTCTTCCATGAAATATCTTCTGGAGCCAGAGCAGAAACTAATTTCAGTTTTTGGCAAGCCATATCTTAGGGGCTGGCGGCATTGGGGGTATCTTTTCATGCTCTGTTTTCTTGCCGCCATTATAGTTTCAATCATTTATATTGTAGTAAACATGCCGGCTAACATCGACGCTTTGGCTGTTGCTACTGATGGCGCAGGCATGATGTTGGGTGATGCAACGGGACTGCCTGGCTATTTTATGCCTGTTGCAGCCATAGCCTCTTTCCTTTCTACGTTCATAATGATTTATGTTGGCTCATGGTTCATGATAATTTTATATTATGCCTATGGCAACATTGAAGCGAAGGAAAAGGCTAAGCAAGAGCAGAAACAGGCAATGCAGAAGATCAAAACACAGATAGAACCAGATTTTGAAGAAGTAAAATGAAGAAACAACGCATACTTTTTATTGACAGAGACGGTACGCTTATCGAGGAGCCTTTAGACGAGCAGATAGACAGTTTTGCAAAGTTGAAGTTTGTACCGGGTGTCTTCCGTAATCTTGGTTTCATAAAAAAACATCTTGACTTTAAGTTTGTCATGGTGAGCAATCAGGACGGGCTTGGTACCAACTCTTTCCCAGAGGAAGACTTTTGGCCTGTGCATCATTTCATTATTGATGCTTTGGCAGGTGAAGGCATAACCTTCGATGAGCAACTGATAGACCGCCATTTCCCGGAGGACAATTCGCCGATGCGCAAGCCAGGTACTGGCATGGTGGAAAAATATATGTCTGACGATAGCTATGACCTTGCCAACAGCTATGTCATTGGCGACCGCGAGAGTGACGCCCAGCTTGCCGAAAACATTGGTTGCAAGTCACTTATACTTGGTAAGGACGGCATGACATGGGACAAGATTGCAGAGATTTTGTTTGCAGGAGAGCGTATAGCAGAAGTTCACAGGGTTACCAAGGAGACTGATGTTTATGTAAAGCTGAATCTTGACGGCTCAGGACATTGTGACGTTTCTACCGGTCTTGGTTTCTTTGACCACATGCTTGAACAAATTGGGCATCATGGCATGATTGATATTACGGTTCATACCAAAGGCGATTTGTATGTGGATGAGCATCATACCATAGAGGACACAGGCATTGCCCTGGGTGAATGCATTGCGCAAGCTTTAGGCGACAAGCGCGGCATAGAGCGCTATGGGTTCTGTCTGCCTATGGACGATTGCCTTTGCCAAGTGGCTCTCGACTTTGGCGGACGGCCTTGGTTGGTATGGAATGCGGACTTTAAGCGAGAGAAAATAGGCGAAATGCCTACCGAGATGTTCCCCCATTTCTTCAAGAGTTTAAGCGATGCGGCTAAGATGAACCTCAACATAAAGGCTGAAGGGCATAATGAGCATCATAAGATAGAAGGCATATTCAAGGCATTTGCCAGAAGCTTGAAGATGGCGGTAAAAAGGGATATAACCCATTTCCAGTTGCCTTCATCAAAAGGAGTGTTATAGAATACATGTGACTTTACGAAATAGCTGATTGATATGTACGCCGTACAAGCCAGGTATGTACGGCGTACGAGCCATACACAGACGCCGTACATAGAGGTTATGTACGGCGTATTTAGTGGTTACAAACGCCGTACGTGGATGTTATGTACGGCGTACAAGTGAAGCCTTTGTTTTTCTCTACTTTGTATTGACAGGTGTCTTGCGCTCTGTCTCGTTTATGTAGCCATGCCTGTAGGCGTAGAGCAGTTCTTCGAGATCGTCAATCTGAGAGTGTAGTTCCAGCCCTTTGTCAGTGTCGGCAACAAGCATGCGGTGGGCTGACATCTCAACAATCTGTGTAGTAGATTTAATGTCCGTTCCTCTGAGTATGGCATCCTCGGTGCTTGTAAATGGCTCATGTTGCACAAGTTGGAAGCCACGGCTGTGATATACAAGCGTATAGCCGGCAATGCCGGTCTCTTTGTGATAGGCTTGTGCAAAGCCTCCGTCAATGACCATCAACTTGCCATTTGCCTTGATTGGGCTTTCGCCTTTGATGGCTCTGACAGGCACATGCCCGTTTATGATATGACGGTTCTTGCCCACTATGCCAAAGGCTTTCATCACGGCATCGCATATCGCCTCGTTGTCGCGCAAAACAAAATAGTTGCCTTTCTTTTCCTCATGGGTTTCTTTCTCACGAATGAAATATCGTTCGAATGTTGCCATCTTTGACTTGTCAAACAATGGACTGTCAGTGCCGCACCAAAGGTAAAGAAAATAGTCTATGGCATAATCGCGGTCGGTATTGGTAACATCATTCTGGAATGCCGACCGTATCATCATGCCTACATCTGTCATCAGTTGTTTGCCCTTGCACTTATGCCCTGGGTAAATCTCTACATCTTTCAGTGTTCCGTCTGTATTGAGAGGCACTGAGGCATGGAAAAGCAGGTTGTTATTGCAAATGTTGTACATGCAACCGTGGGCAAGCATAAGTCGCATGTGCTTGTGCAGCTTTTCGCTGACCTCGAAGCTATGATGTAGTTTGGCTATAAGCTCGTGTTCCTCTGCCGTGAGCAAGTTTGGGTGTTTTGGGTCAACGGTAGGAAAGTGACAGCTTGTAAGTTTATATTCTTTTCCATCGACAAGAATGGTGCCTTTGTCATAGTCTATGTAGTTGAACAGTTCCCTGTCCTGCATATTCCATTCGGGATGCTTTTCGTATAACTGCGCTTCAAGCTTGAATTGCAATACTGAGATTGCTTTATGTTCGCGTGCAATGAGCAGGCGCGACTTTTCGTCAAGGTGCTCGTTGCTGCTATTGTCTTTTGGAAGAAATTCCACGCAAGGGTCGTCGCCGTAAGTATCCATAGCGAAGGTGGCAAGTGGCACGAGGTTGATGCCATAGCCGTCTTCGAGCGTTGAAAGGTTGGAATATCGCAGTGACAGGCGAATGACGTTGCACATGCAGGCATCGTTGCCTGCGGCTGCCCCCATCCACAATATGTCGTGGTTGCCCCACGTGATATCCCATGAATGGTAGCCTTCGAGCAAGTCCATAATCTTGTGTGCCCCAGGCCCACGGTCATATACGTCGCCAAGGACGTGCAACTGGTCAATGGCAAGTCGCTGTATGACGTTTGAGATGGCAATGATGAAGTCGTCGGCTCTGCCGGTGGAAATGATGGTGTCGACAATTACGTTTACGTATGCAGCCTTGTCGTTGTCATCCGTGCGCTCGTGAAGCAGTTCTTGTATAATGTAAGAGAATGCAGGTGGCAACGACTTCCTTACTTTTGACCTTGTGTATTTGCTTGATACGTCACGGCATACAGCCACAAGGTGGTGTAGGGTTATGTGATACCAGTCGTTGATGTCAGGCTCTGAAGCTTTGACAAGTTCAAGCTTCTGTTCAGGGTAATAGATTAGAGTGCAGAGCTCGCGTTTCTCAGCCTCACGGAGTGTGGTGCCGAACAGCTCGTTTACTTTGCGCTTAATGTTACCGGAAGCGTTTTTCAGAATATGCTGGAAGGCTTCGTATTCTCCATGAATGTCAGCAACGAAATGCTCCGTAGGCTTTGGCAGATTCAGTATTGCCATGAGGTTTATGATTTCGGTGCTTGCTTCGGCCACATTGGGGAAAGTGTGAGAAAGAAGCTGCAAGTAGCGCATGTCTTTCTTGATGTCATAGGTGTTGTTCTTGGCCATGATTGCTATAGGATTTTTAAAGATTAATACTATTTATATAGTCCGAACTTGGTGATTGAAGTAGACAGTTGTTTTGCCCTTTTCCCGTTGGCTGGATTAACAGCCATGAAACCCTCGGTAAGGCCAAGCAGGTCAGCCATGACGGCTGTCAGGCTTTGTGCAAAGTCTTCCATGTCAAGTTCCTTTGTCATGTCTTTTATCATGTCTTCGTCCATGTCGGTGAAGCGCATGGTCGCATATAAATCTACAAAGTGGCGAAGCGGGACAATGTTACGGGATATTTCATAGCGCAGATTAAGCATTTGCAGGCAAACACCTTGCTCTGTCTTTCCGCGTGTGGCGAAGACCTCCTTGACTTTGTTGCGCAGGAGCAAATTGCGCGAAAGCAGGGTGTCATTCCTAAGTTGCCCTGCTATGTAACCTGTCTGCGCATCGAAGCGATCAATCTTTGATACGTCAGTCTGGGGATATTGGTAATCAAGCTTGTCAAGGGCTTCCCTTATTATCTCGCTCACATTCTCATCTTCAGCATAAATGAATATCTTGCGCCAGTCATTAGGCGAAAGCTTATCAAGTTCGCACCTTAAAGCGTTCTCGTTGCTTCTGTAGTTAAATGATTGTAAATCAACACTAAACTGCAATAGCATGAATATAACCTTTTGAACTTGTTCGCTAAGCAGGAGGCGTACGTTGGAGTCGATGATCTTCTGATAGAGATTTTTGAAACAGGCAGCCACCTCGTCAAAGGTGGTTTGACTTGTTAAGATAGGATTCTTTATTAGGCAGACTCGCTTGTTAAATGCAAGTTGCTCGAAAGTCTTTTCTTCAAGTTTGCCGCAGACATTTATTGCTGCCGCTCTCTCTACCACGGTCTTTTGCCTCCTAAAGTTAAATGGTCTGTGTTTGTGATGCTCTATTTCCCACGGTTGTAGAGCCCCGAGAGGCGTTATGACATATGGTATACGTAGCCGGTAAGCTTTTTCTGCCAATAGGCAGGCGCTGTTGCTCCAGCAGCCAAAGATGTGCAGAATATCATAGTTGGAAAGTAACGAAGCAATATTCCTTTCGGCTGATGTGACAATACGAATTTCCTCACTGTCTGATAGGCAGTGGGCAAGTCTGGTGGTAAGTTCGTGATGAATGTCAACCGCATCGACAAGAGCCGGAACAAAAAAAAGAATCTTCAATGGTTTGAAAGCTCAGATTATTTTCCTTGATTTATTTATTGCTTGTGAGTAGTGAAGTCGAGTTTGTTAGACCATCTATAGCGTATTGCATAACCCAAATTATGCCATACGAGTGATAGCTCGTATGGATATATAAGCAATGCAGGTATCTTCTCATGGAAGGAATTCATGGCTTTATGACCTATAATAGTTCTGATTATTATCATAAGTATAAACGATAAGGCGGATGCTGCCAGCAAAGTGGCATTTAGGCAAATGGCTCCATATATAATGGCTGCAATAACGAGTAAAAAGCTTAAGTGCAAAGCGATTTGGTCGATGTTGAACCACATCCTGTGTCTTTGCCCTCCGGAAAGCCAGCGGCGTGTTTCCATGTAAAAAATGTGGTTTGCCATCCATTCCTTTTTGTTTGGAGCTTCGTCTATCATCCATGCCTCGTCATCAACAATCAGAGCTGTGCCGTCGTGTGTGGCAAATTTGTTTACTATGAAGTCGTATTCGCCCCGAATGAGATTTAGGTTGCCGAGAAATCCGTCTTTAGACATGAAGTCATCTTTGCGGAACATGAGGTTGTGGCTTAACGTGCGATAGGCATGTCCTCTGACATCTTCACGCATGAGGTAATAGGCTGAATGTAGGCGCTCAAACCGCTTGAAAGATGAAGATTCGTCGGAATAGTTGCCATAGCCAACTACTAATTTGTTGTTGTCATTGCATTCCTTTGCCATCGTTGCAAGCCATTGGTCAGACGATGGTATTGATGAGGCTTCAGTGATGAGCACCCATTCTGTTGTAGCAGCTTTAATGCCAACGGTAATGGCAAGCTTCTTGCGACTGAGATAGCGTGATGAATCCGGGATATAAGAAAAATACAAGCTGCCGTCACCTGGGTTTTCATTGAGCTGACCTTGCATGCGCTTCAAAACATCTTCTGTGTCGTGAGCGCTTTCATCAATAACCACAATTACTTGAAAGCCAGACGGATATTTCTGTCCCAATAAGAAAGGAAGATTTCGCTCAAGGCGGTCTGCCTCATCGTGGGGCGTAAGAATTACGGTGAGCTTTGGGGTCGCATTTCCCATCTCTACAGCTTCGCTGTCGCTGCTGTTTTCTTCCTTGCCATTTCCTTTCTTTTTCTTAAACTTTATAAAAGGGTTCAAGAAAGATGACGCTATTGCAAAAACAAGAACTATTGCCGATGCTATTAGCGTAAAATTGTCTATGACAAAATATTGGCTCATTTATTTATTTCTTCTGTGACATAACCTTTGGGGAGTGGGCGACAATTGTATTGGCTCGCCATAGCTTCTCCATAAGCGCCTGCTGAGCGTATGGCTATCAAGTCGCCACGATGGGCACCATTAACAGGGATGTCTTTAGCAAACACATCGCTTGACTCACAGATAGGTCCAACTACATCATATATTTGTGTTGGTTCACTGCTTGTAATGTTTTCTATCTTGTGATATGCATTGTACAATGCTGGCCGTATTAAGTCTGTCATGCCGGCATCGACTATGCAAAACTGCTTGGCAGTGCCTTGCTTTATATAGAGCACTCGTGTTATTAAGCTTCCCATCTGCCCTACTACAGCACGTCCTAATTCGAAATGGACTTTTTGCCTGGGGCGCTGTTTGAGCCCTTCTGCATAAGTGTCGAAATAGTTCTTGAAGTTTGGAATGGGATATGCATCAGGATCCTTATAGCTTATTCCCAATCCTCCTCCTACATTGATATTATCAACAGTGACATTATTGGCTTCAAGAAAATCTTGCAATTCATTTATTCGTTGGCAAAGATGCTTGAAATCTGTCATGTCAAGAATTTGGCTGCCAATATGAAAATGAAGGCCAATAAAGTTGACATTGCTCAACTTCTCAGCTCTCCTTATTATTGGCAACATATCTTTCATGGCGATACCAAACTTGTTTTCGGCAAGTCCGGTTGTTATGTTTGCATGCGTATGTGCGCCTACATCAGGGTTTATGCGGAAGCATATATTTGCTACTTTGCCTTTGGCTTCAGCAAGTTGATTAATGACTTCAAGCTCTGGTACGCTTTCAACATTGAAGCAGAAAATACCTGCTTCAATGGCAAGGTTGATTTCCCAGTCGGCTTTGCCTACCCCGGCAAATACAATTTTCTCAGCAGGGAAGCCGCTTTTTATTGCTGCTTCTATTTCGCCTCCGCTTACACAGTCTGCCCCCAACCCAGCCTCTGCTATTATGCGCAATATCTTTGGATTGGCGTTGGCCTTGATGGCATAATGTATAACGTACCCCGTATGTTTAGCGGCTTCTGCATTTATAACATTAAGCGTTTCTTTTAGCAGGCTTGTGTCATAATAGTAGAATGGTGTATGCAGTTGCTGGAATTTGTCTACGGGGTACTTTATATTTTCTTTTGTCATTGTTTTCTATTCCTGTCTTTATTTGAACAAGGTATCGCTCAAGCTTTGCAGAGTACGTTTCTTGTCGACTTCGCGAATTAGAAATGATATGTTGTAGTTAGAACCACCATAGCTAATCATTCTAACAGGAATGTTCTTCATGGCATCTGTTACCAGAGTCTCAAAGCCTACATTGCCCCAGTCAAGATCTCCGACGACACAGATAATGCACATATCTTTGTCAACAGTTACAGTGCCATACTTCTTCAGCTCATCCACAATTTCATTGAGATGTGTGCTGTTGTCTATGCTCATTGATACGCCAACCTCTGAGGTCGTAATCATGTCTATTGGCGTTTGGTAACTTTCGAAAATCTCAAATACCTTACGCAGAAAACCTGTTGCAAGAAGCATGCGTGAGGATTTAATCTTTATTGCCGTGATATTGTCTTTGGCTGCAACGGCTTTTATTTTCCCCTTTACAAGGTCATTGTTGATAATAGTGCCTTCGGCCTCTGGCTGCAAAGTGTTTTTCAAGCGCACTGGTATACCTGCATACTTTGCGGGCTGCACGCATGTCGGATGAAGAATTTTTGCGCCAAAATAAGCCAGCTCAGCAGCTTCTTCAAAGTTTAGTTGGCTAACCGCAGTGGTATGCTCAACGAAGCGTGGGTCATTGTTGTGCATACCGTCAATGTCTGTCCATATCTGTATTTCTTCGGCTGGCAAAGCGGCTCCAATGAGTGAGGCTGTATAGTCTGAACCACCACGTTGCAAATTGTCAACTTCACCGTAAGCATTGCGGCAAATGAACCCTTGCGTTATATAAACTTGGTGGTTCTCATATTTGCTCATCTGCTCTTTTAAATGCGCTTTAATATATTCAAAATCTGGTTCTGAATTTTTGTTTGTGCGCATAAATGAGAGAGCATCAAGCAGGACAGACGATACTCCTTGCTCCTGAAGGAAGTTGTTTACCATATTGGTTGACATTATCTCGCCCTGGGAGACAATGATTTTTTCTTCAAAGCTGGTGAATATGCCCTTGGTAAATGTTCGCATGTAGTTAAAACGTTCATGCAAAAAATCTTTGGTTTCCTGCTTGTACTTTTCTGTAGAGTATAGCTGCTCAGCATGTCCAAGATACTTCTTTTCCAAACTATTTATAATCTCATTTGCTCCTTCTGGATTCTTTTTATAGAGATAATTGCTTATCTCTACCAGGCTATTTGTAGTGCCACTCATGGCAGAAAGCACGACAAATGCAGGCTTGCCAGATTTAGTGACAAGCGATGCTACGTTTTTCATGCGTTCAGGACTTCCTACGGAAGTGCCGCCAAATTTCATTACTTTCATATTATCAATCTTTTGGCTTAATTTATTTTACTTATTTCTCTTTGCCGTCTTCAGACAAGTCAAGATTATTGTATTCGTGAGTGACTTCTGTGATATGGCTATCTTTGCATCTGTAAACAATGCCTGGGTATCGATTTAACATGGATATATTGTGTGTCGACATTACTACAGCTGTACCTTGTGCTGTTATACCTTTTAGTAAGCCTACTATGTTGTCAGCAGTGTCAGGGTCAAGATTTCCTGTTGGCTCATCTGCTATTATCATCTTTGGCTTGTTGAGTAGCGCTCTTGCGATGGATATGCGTTGCTGCTCGCCACCAGAGAGTTCGTGAGGCATGGAATGTATTTTGTCGCTCATTCCTACAGACGCAAGAACTTCTTCTATTCGTTTGTTTATTTCTTGCTTGTCTTTCCAGCCCGTAGCTTTAAGCACAAAGCATAGATTATGCCACACGTCACGGTCATGCAGCAGTTGGAAGTCTTGGAAAATAATGCCCATTTCACGACGCAGTCCTGGTATGTCTTTGCGTTTTAATGCAAGTAGATTTCTACCAAGTACTTCTGCTTTTTCGGCTTCATCTTCATATAGATCAAGCTCGCAATAAAAAGTCTTAAGTAAGCTACTCTTACCTGAACCTACTTTGCCTATGAGATATACGAGTTCGCCTTCATCGACATGAAAGTCTACATCGTCAAGGATGAGCTTGTTTTGTTGGTAAACTTTTACCTTCTTATAATCAATCAGCATAATGTTTTATTCTCTGCTTTTTTTAATTCGCCTTGCTTTGTCCCAATCTGGATTATGGCGTTTAGCCAATTCATTAGCGACATCTTCAATACGTAATCCTTTTGACGTGAGTAAGACGATAAGATGATAAATTAAATCTGAAGTCTCATAGACAAGCCCCTCGTTAGTTCCATTGGTAGCTTCAATGACGGTTTCTATGGCTTCTTCGCCAACCTTTTGCGCCATCTTATTCACTCCTTTTTGGAATAAACTTGTTGTATAGCTGTCTTTTGGCATGTCTTCGTGCCTTTTCTCTATAAAGTCCTGCAGCTCTGTGAGAAATAATATTGGGTTCAAGTCATTTGGCTCGCCCCAACAAGTGTCTGTACCAAGATGGCAAACTGGTCCATCTGGGTGAACTTTGACAAGAAGAGTGTCATGGTCACAATCTTCCTTCAAGCTTACAAGATGCAAGAAATTCCCTGAAGTCTCTCCTTTTGTCCATAGGCATTTCCGAGAACGGCTCCAAAATGTAACCAGATTTGTTGCTATAGTCTTCTCATAAGCCTCTTTGTTCATAAATCCAAGCATGAGGACATTATTTGTCACTGCATCTTGTACTATGGCTGGAATTAGACCACCTAATTTATCGAAGTTTAAATCCATATTTTAGCTTGCTTGTATATTATATTCTTACATTTATACCCCTGTCTCTTAAATATGTTTTAAGTGCAGGTATTGCTATTTCACCGAAGTGGAAAACGCTGGCTGCAAGTGCTGCGTCTGCTTTGCCTTTAGTGAAGGCTTCATAGAAGTGCTCCATAGTACCAGCACCACCACTGGCTATAACTGGTATTGGTACAGCATCGACAATTTCGGCAAGGGCATCGCAGGCAAAGCCTTGCTTCACTCCGTCGTGATCCATACTTGTGAAAAGTATTTCTCCAGCTCCTCTGTCAGCAACTTCGTGTGCCCAATCAAGTAGCCGTAGCTCTGTACGTTCACGTCCACCCTTCACATAGCAATGCCAGCCGTCAGTGTCATGGCGAGCATCTATAGCACAAACGCATACTTGTGAACCAAACCTTGAGGCTATTTCATCAATCAGTTCCGGTCTACGAATGGCTGCTGAATTTATACTGACTTTATCAGCTCCGGCACATAATAACTGTTCGACATCGGCTATGGCATTGATGCCCCCGCCAACGGTGAAAGGAATATTGATTTCTCTTGCTACACGTGTTACCATATCTGTAAAAGTTTTGCGTCCTTCTACAGTGGCAGTTATGTCAAGGAAAACGAGCTCATCGGCTCCTGCATCGCTGTATGCTTTACCCAACTCAACCGGGTCACCAGCTTGTCGTAGGTTGACGAAATGAGTGCCCTTTACGGTTTGTCCATCCTTTACGTCAAGACATGGCACAATGCGCTTTGCTAATCCGTTATATTTCATGTTTTAGCATTTCCAAATTGATTTTACCTTCATACCATGCCTTACCGAAGACAACAGCAGGAATACCTGCATTGTTAAGAAGGCGAATATCATTATTGCTTCCCACTCCTCCACTTGCAATGAGGTTTAGGTGTGGGTAATGCTTCATTATGTTTTTGTAAAGCTCTATGGCTGGTCCTGATAATGTGCCGTCTTTCGAAATTTCAGTACAAAGAACGTTAGTGACACCTGCATTGACATATTTCTCAAGAAAAGGCATCAATTCCTCTTTGGAATCTTCTTTCCATCCATTTATACTTATATATCCATTGTGTACGTCAGCTCCAAGTATAAGTTTTTCAGAACCATATAACTTTAACCAATCAAGGAAAAGTTGTGGCTGTTTTACAGCTATGCTGCCAATGGTAACCATTGCTGCACCGCATGCAAATGCCTTCTCTATGTCCAATTTAGTCTTTATGCCACCGCCAAAATCTACTTTCAGTCCTGTAGCATCTGTAATATTGCGAAGAACATTTTCATTGACTATGTGGTTTGCTTTGGCTCCATCGAGATCAACAACGTGCAAGCGTTTAAATCCCAACCGCTCAAACTCATGGGCTTGGGCTACAGGGTCTTCGTTGTATACTGTTTTACAGCTGTAGTCACCTTTGGTCAACCTAACGCATTTGCCGTCTATGATATCTATTGCAGGTATAAGTTCTATCTTCATAGCTTATTCGATATTTAGGAAATTCTCCAGCAAAAGCTCCCCTACTTTGCCGCTTTTTTCTGGATGGAATTGTGTTGCCCAGAAGTTATCCTTATGAAGCGCTGCGGAGTATGGCAGTATATAGTTAGCTGTAGCAATGGTAAAATCGCACAAAGGTACATAAAAGCTGTGGACAAAATATGTATAATCGCCTTCATTGATACCACGGAATAGTGGCGTAGATAATTTATGCAATTCATTCCATCCCATAGCCGGCACTTTCTCGTCATGTCTTTGAGGATGGAATTTTAATACGTCAGTAGGGAAAATGCCTATGCAGTCGACATCACCTTCTTCAGAATGGCGACAAAGCAACTGTTGCCCAACACATATACCTAAAACTGGTTGCTGTAGAGAGCGTATAACTTGGTCGAGTTGATGTTCGTGCAGATATGACATTGTTGTTTTTGCACTTCCTTGGCCAGGGAAGATTACACGATCAGCCTTAGCAAGTAGCTCGGCATTGTCAGTAATCTCCGGTTCGACACCCAAACGGCGGAGGGCGTTTACAACCGAATATATGTTACCAGCATTATATTTTACTATCGCTACATTCATAGATCTTAAAATCTGAGTATGCCTAACAATGTGCAAATTTACGAAAAAAATGTCGTTATCAATAAAAGTAAGCAACTTTTTCAACAAAGTTTGTTATTTAGTGCCATTTCAATTTAAAAGACGAAGTTTTTTTGTAACTTTGCCGTCAAATAGCTATGAAAAGAAAACAAAACAAAGTTATGAAGAAATACATCCTCTCCTTAGCGTTGATTGTGGTATCGCTAACTGCCTTTGCGGCCAATAAGCCGGCAAGGGTTTACATGTTTGGGTTTGCAGCCTCTTTTAATGACTCTACTGTCTGTTTTACTGACATTCAGGAAGTAGATTCTGCGTATATTGATTCGAAAACGAAGTTTCTCTATAGTCGTGAGAACTATTCTTACCAGTTACGAGACTATCTTGAGGAGCAAGGTTTCAATACACCAACCTGTATTACGGTATTTGCATTCTCTCGTAAGGAAATAGAGAAAAAGTATGCTCACTTTCGCAGAAGATACACCGACAGTGGCAAATATATCGTAAAAGAGGTTAGTGCCCCAAGCTTTGTTTACCAAGCCATAAAGTTTGAGGAATGAATAAATGGTTGGAAAGGTTTACAACTTTCGTATAGCTAATCACGGCATAAGGATTTTTTTCAAGGAAGGCCGTAACGATATTAGGCTCATACCTTCTTTTGAGCCTTTTATTGTTGAGTCGTTTGATGAGAAAGAATTGCTTTTTGAGCTGACTATTGATGATAGTCTTGTGCCTGTAGCGAAAAGCAAACGTTGTCGTATACGCGATTTCGATACAGGGAACGGTCATACCATTGTTGATGAGTTGTCTGATGGCGGCTACCAATATCTTATCAAGAACGTCAATGGTTTTGATTGCTGTTTGCTAATTAGTGACAAGAACTTTGTTCATTGTACATGTGCGTTAAATGGCAATTACAATATGCGTAATTTTGGATTAAACAATGCGCTGATGCTTGTATTTGCCTTTGCTGGTGCACACCGTCAAACCCTTCTTGTACATGCGTCGCTTGTCCGTCAAAAAGGTTTCGGTTATGCGTTTATTGCAAAAAGTGGTACTGGTAAGTCTACACAAGTAAGCATGTGGTTGCGTTATTTACCTGGTTGTGACCTTATGAATGATGATAATCCTATAATTCGTATTATAGATGGCAAGCCAATGATATATGGTGGACCGTGGAGTGGCAAGACGCCATGCTACCGTAATGTGTGTGCTCCTTTGGGAGCTGTGACACGAATAGATAGAGCAGAAAAAAATTCAGTAGAAAGGCTTGAGCCAATAGAGGCTTTTGCTTCAATGTTGACATCAGTGTCGTCAATGAAGTGGGATACTGATATTTATGAGCTCTCTTGCGATATTGTGTCAAAGATAGTGGAGACTACAAATATATATACTCTTCACTGTCTGCCAAATAAAGAATCTGCAATGATATGCAATACAGCAATAAGAAAAGCGTAGCGATGCAAAAGGTTGTCATTCCGAATGAGATATTGATACCGCATATCGTGAAGCAAATAAATGACGGTCATACTGTCACTTTGCCGCTAAAAGGTTTCTCCATGCGCCCGTTCCTTGAAGATGGACGCGATAAGGCTCTGCTTACGAAGGTCCAAAATCCAAAGGTTGGTGATCCTGTTCTTGCTGAGGTTAATACTCATAGATATGTTTTACATCGTATAATAAAAATAGATGGTCGGCACATCACGCTTCTTGGCGACGGCAACCTTTGCCCTGAATATTGTCGAATGGAAAATATTCAAGCGTCGGTAATTGGCTTTTACCGTAAAGGACGTACCACTCTCGATTATATCGATGGAACGAAATGGAAGGTGTACTCGCGTATATGGATGTTTTTGCGTCCATTACGCCGATGGTTGCTTACGTTTTATCGTCGTATATGGATACCTTGCTTTGGAGCAATTTAAGCTATAATATCAAAATTACGCATACATAATAAATAATTAAAAAAGAAATGAAGGCAAAATCTGGTTTTCGTCTTACTAACGTTTGTGGTCAGCAAATTCTCATTGCGGAAGGCAAGGAGAACATTGACTATAGTAACATAATCAGCATGAATGAAAGTTCCAAGTTACTGTGGGAAAGTATACAGGATGGTAAGGACTTTACCATAGAAGACCTTGCAAAAATTCTTATGGATAACTATCAAATAGATGATAATACGCCGCTTACTTATGAACAGGCATCTTCCGATGTAACGTTGTTGGTTGAACAATGGAAAGAGGCAGGAATAATAACGGACTAAAGTCTTTTAGAGGTCAGAATAACTGTAACTTGTTTTTCCTTGCTTCCTCTAAAGATAATAATTTTTCCTGTTCCTCCTTATAACTTGCACGCAATGCAGCTTGTTCTTGCCTCAATTCCTCGATAAATTGGGGCTTTTCTTTAGGATTCATTAGCTTTGCAAGTATTGATGCGCTTTGTGAAGCATCTTTCTGCCATACTACTGGTCCGTGGTAAGCTGGTGCTATTTTCAGGGCTGTATGTAATGCTGATGTCGTAGCTCCACCTATTAGCACCGGGATTCTAAGTCCAGCCTTGTCCATCTCTTTTACAGTATTTACCATTTCATCGAGCGATGGTGTTATCAGTCCGCTCAACCCTACTACATCGGCACCAACCTCTTGCGCCTTCTTTACTATTTGGTCGGCTGGTACCATTACTCCCATATCTATTACATCATATCCATTGCATGCTACCACTACACTTACAATGTTTTTCCCGATGTCATGCACATCTCCCTTCACAGTTGCCATGACTATCTTCCCAGCGCTTGAGCTGCCAGTGCCTTTGCCTTGCTCAATATAAGGTTGTAAGATAGCGACTGCCTGTTTCATTGTTCGTGCTGTTTTTACTACCTGTGGCAAAAACATCTTGCCGGCTCCGAACAATTCTCCAACTTTATTCATGCCGTCCATAAGCGGCCCTTCGATTATGTTTACGGCTTGTGGATATACCTCTAATGCCTCATGGAGATCAGTGTCAAGATATGTTGAAATACCTTTACGCAAAGCATATACCAAACGGTCGTGTAGGGAAAGCGAACGCCATGCGCCATCAGCATTGTTATTAGTCGACAGTTTTACAGTGCCGCCTTTGGCTGCTGCCTTTGCTGCATCTTGTTCAGCCTTAATTTTGTCGGCTAAATCAATGAGGTCTTCAGAAGCACCTTTGCGCCGGTTGAGCACTACATCTTCTATAATCTTAAGTTGGTCGTCCGGTATATCAGCATAGGTGACCTTTGTTGACGGATTTACAATGCCGAAATCCATGCCTGCGTTGATGGCATGATAAAGGAATACGGCATGCATTGCCTCACGTATGTAATTATTGCCACGGAATGAGAAGCTCAGATTGCTTACGCCACCACTCACATGAGCACCGTGCAGATGTGTTCTTATCCATTTCGTTGCTCGTATAAACTCTACAGCATAGCTGTCATGTTCTTCCATGCCTGTGGCTATAGAGAGGATGTTTGGATCAAAGATTATGTCTAAAGGATTGAAACCAACTTTCTCTGTAAGAAGTTTGTATGCTCTCTCGGCAATTTCTATGCGTCGCTCATAAGTAGTGGCTTGTCCTTGCTCGTCAAAACACATCACAACTACGGCAGCACCAAAGCGTTTCACGTCACGAGCATGGCTAAGGAATACGTCTTCTCCTTCCTTTAGAGATATAGAGTTTACAATACATTTACCCTGCAAGCATTTCAGCCCTGCTACGACCACTTCCCATTTTGATGAGTCAATCATTACAGGTACCTTTGATATGTCTGGCTCTGAAGCTATGAGGTTTAGGAAGTTTACCATTTCTTTTTTGGCATCCAGCAGCGCATCATCCATGTTAATGTCTATAACAAGTGCGCCATCTTCAACCTGCTTGCGAGCTATTTGCAGTGCTTCCTCGTAGTTCTTTTCTTTTATAAGCCTCAAGAATTTACGGCTGCCTGCTACGTTACACCTTTCTCCTACGTTTACGAAGCGAACCTCCGGCGATACGTCGAGTAGCTCTAGTCCTGAAAGCCAGAGGTCTTTTGGTTTAGGCTGTGGCACGTGTGGTTTCTTTCCCTGAGCCAATTGGTAATATTTGTTTATGAAATGCTCGTCGGTGCCACAGCATCCACCGACAATATTTACGAGTCCTTCGTCGATGAAATCGCCGATTATTGGCGACATGCTTTCAGCTGTCTCGTCATATTGTCCCATAGAGTTTGGCATTCCTGCATTGGGGTAGGCAGATATGTAATATGGTGCCTCGCGTGAAAGGGTCTCAAGGAAAGGTTTCATTTCACGTGCGCCAAAAGAACAGTTTAGCCCTACTGAAAAGATGTTGTAAGAGCTTATGCTGCCGAGAAAAGCTTCAAGCGTTTGTCCGCTAAGTGTGCGTCCTGCGAGGTCACTGACGGTTACACTGAGCATTATTGGCAGCTGCTTGCCTCTTTCGTTCATTACATGACATGCTGCATCAATGGCACATTCGGCATTGAGAGAGTCGAATATGGTTTCTATCAAAATTGCGTCAACGCCGCCTTCGACAAGCGCATCAATTTGCTCAACATAGTCACTATAAAGCTCATCGTATGTAAGATTGCGCAAGGCAGGATTACTAACATCAGGGCTCATAGAGCAAGTCTTGTTTGTAGGCCCCACCGAACCGGCTACGAATCTCGGCCATTCATCGGTTGAAAACTCGTCGGCAACTTTACGTGCTATCTTTGCTCCTGCCAATGCCATGTTGCGAGCTGAGGCTTCAAGATGATAGTCGGCTTGTGATATGCGTTGCGAGGAAAATGTGTTTGTCTCTATTATGTCGGCACCAGCGCTTAGGTAGCGGCGATGAATGTCTGTTATGATGTCAGGTCTGGTAATAGAGAGCATGTCATTGTTGCCTTTCATCTGCCCTGGCACATCCTTGAATTGTTCGCCGCGAAAGTCTTCCTCTGTGAGGTTATAGCCCTGTATCATGGTGCCCATAGCCCCATCAAGAATCATTATCCTGTCTCTTACAATATCTTCAATCTTCATGCCTCTTTAGTAGTGCTTTATGGCTCTGTCCATCTCTCTGCGGTCAGCCTTTTCTTTCAGCGTCTCTCGTTTGTCATATTCTTTTTTGCCTCGCGCCAATGCAATGTCTACTTTGGCTCGTCCGTGGTCATCTATGAAAACAAGTGTAGGCACTATGGTTAGTCCGGGAGTCTTGGTGTCCTCTGCCAAATGGCGTATCTCCCGCTTATTTAATAGCAGCTTCCGATCGCGGCGCGATGGTACATTTGAGCGTGAGCCATAGAAATATGGAGATATGTTCATGCCCTTTACCCATATCTCGCCATTGTTTATGTAGCAGAAAGCATCCACGAGCGAAGCCTTGCCCAAACGGATGGATTTGATTTCAGTGCCTGTGAGCACAATTCCTGCTGTGTATGTATCAAGAAAGTTGTATAAAAACGACGCTTTCTTGTTTCTTATCTGTATGGGGCTCTTGCGACGTAGCTCCTGTTCAGTCTTGTTCATTTCTCAATCTTGCAAAAGTTGTCTAAATGTTCGTCTACATAGTGCGCAACCATAGACGTGAAGCCCTCCTCGTTCTCCACAAAAGCATCGTCAAACTCATCAAACTCAGGATATTGCTCGTAAAGAGCGGCAAATTCCTCATTGGTGCAGTCTTTCTCTAAAGCCTCATGATATTTGTTATACAGCTTGTGGCATTTGTTGACAATCTTGTACAGTTCATGCAACCCCCAGTTGCGCACGGCTTTGTCGAAAGGATTATGGAAGATGAATGGGCCATAGCCGTTTTGTATGAGTTGTATGAAGCCACCGTTCATCACCTCGTCACGCAGGTCCATATATGCGAGCAGTGTTATTTGATCAGCGTTCAGCTCACCCATGTTGTCAGCGTTCAGCTCACCACCTATAGCCTCGTAAATGCCATTGACGATGACTTGCAGGAACTCGTCCATGCCTTTTCCGGCTGCTTCGCGTAAATCTTTATCCTTTATCAAAACTGTTTTCATAAAGCTTGTTTTTTAATGCAAACCTTAAAGGCGCATTGCCAATTGCTGCTTGCCACTTAGTTGCGCCATTTGCTAAATCGTTGGCAAAGATATGAAAAAAGTCGGAAATAACGCAGTGATAAAGAACAAAAATATATCTTTGTTCAGAAAATGGCATGGTGATTGGCGTGCGGCATAATTATTGTGGCATGTCAGAATGATAACTTTGCCAAACGTTCCTTCAGTTCAGAAGCCTTGCTCTTTCGTATAGCGAGAACTATTTTACAATTGATGCCAAAGTCTTGGCTTATAATGCGTGGTTGCATGTCCTTTACAATATGCATCACCCCATTCATCATAGGGTATGTGAACTCGTATGTGACGGTTTCTTCCACCAGTCGTTCCTCTATTTGAGCATGATCAATGGCATCAGCTGCGGCAGTACGATAAGCTACGATAAGGCCGCCGGTACCGAGATTTACTCCGCCATAATAGCGTATCACGACAATAAGGATGTCTGTAAGACTATGGCTGTTTATTTGTCCGAGTATAGGTTTGCCTGCCGTAGACGAAGGCTCACCATCGTCGTTTGCCCGAAAGTCGTTGCGTTCGGCTCCAAGCATATAGGCATAGCAACAATGACGCGCATCATAATATTTCTTGCGGTAGGAGGCAATGATGTCCATTGCCTCCTCCACTGTTTCTACATGATGCGCAAAAGATAAGAATTTGCTCCGTTTCTCAGTGTAATAGCCGGAGCCTATATTTTTTGTGCTTATGGTTAGATAAGAGTCATCCATTCTTTGTTATGAAAGCTTGTGGACAACCAATCCAGAGCGCAATTTCGGTTCAAACCATGTTGCTTTTGGCGGCATAATCTTACCACTGTCTGCGATGTTCATGATTTGCTTCATTGAAACTGGGTAAAGTGCTAAAGCCCAACGCATTTCTCCGCTGTCAACTCTACGGCGCAACTCCTTTAATCCTCTCAGGCCTCCAACAAAGTCAACGCGCTTGTCGGAGCGCAAATCCTTGATGCCCATCAGTTCGTCAAGGATAAGACGGCTGGAAATGTCCACATCGAGACAGCCAATAGGGTCATTGTCATCATAGGTGCCGGGACGGGCAGTGAGGCTGTACCATTCGCCATCAAGATACATTGAGAACTCATGCAAGTGTTGCGGGCGGTAGTCTTCTTTGCCTTTCTTCACGACTACGAAGTTCTTTTCCAATGCCTTTAGGAATTCTTCAGAGGTCATGCCGTTGAGGTCCTTGATGACACGGTTGTAATCGAGAATAGTGAGCTGGCTTGCCGGAAAACATACAGCCATGAAGTAGTTGTATTCTTCCTTGCCTGTGTGGTTGGGGTCGGCTTTTGCCTTCTCCTGTGCCACGCGGGCTGCCGCAGCCGAGCGGTGGTGTCCGTCAGCAATGTAAAGCGACGGCATCTTGGCAAATTCTTTTGTTATGGTGTCAATGTCGTCCTTATCGCTGATTATCCACAGGCGATGGCGGAATCCGTCTTCCGGTGCCGTAAAATCATATTCAGGCTTTGTTGCTGCATATTTTGCTATCAGCTTGTTCAGCACCTCATCGTCGGGATATGCAAAGAATGCGGGGCCTGCATTGATGTCAGTAACTATGACATGCTTCATGCGGTCTTCCTCCTTCTCGCGTCGTGTCAGCTCATGGCGCTTGATAAGACCATTGTGATAGTCGGCTGCAGAGGCGGCTACAACTATGCCATATTGCGTCTTTTCGCCCATCGACTGAGCGTAGAGATAGTAATTCTCGTTTTTGTCTTGTACGAGCCAGCCGTTTTTGAGGAATTTCTGAAACTGCTTGTTAGCTTCATCATAAACGCGTGGGTCATCGAAAGCTATGCCCTCAGGGAAGTTTATTTCCGGCATGTTTATATGGTAGAAACTCATCTCGTTGCCCTCGGCTGACTTACGTGCTTCTTCAGAGCTCAGTACGTCATAAGGATAACTTTCTACTTTCTCTACAAGGCTTTTGGGTGGCCTGATGCCACGGAAAGGTTTTATGGTAGCCATAATTCTTTAGTTAATAGAATCAGGAAGTGAAAATTAGGAGTTAGGAGTTAAAGCCGGAATTATATTGCATACAGCAGGATAACTCAGAGCTTCTAACTCCTAACTCCTAAATAAATTATTTGTTCACCCTAAACTTTTCATCGCCATCACGGAAGAAGGCATTGATTTGGTTTGCAGCAGCAATGCCTGCATTGATGTTTGCTTCGGCTGTCTGTGCGCCCATCTTCTTTGGTGTAGCGAAGTAACGACCTACAAACTGCTGGAACTCAGCGTCCTTATCTGGCTTGATGTCAGTGACATACTTGATATCGTCACGCTCAGTCATAAGCTTGAGCAGTCCGTCTTCGTCAATGACTTCCTTGCGTGCTGTATTGACAAGAATACCACCTTTCTTCATAAGGTTTACAACGTCATAGCCGATGCTCTTGCGAGTCTCGTCGGTTGCAGGAATGTGCAACGACACAACGTCGCATGTCTTGAAGAGGTCGTCACGGTCCTTGGCAGCATGAACGCCCTGAGCCTCTATTTTCTCGGCTGGTACGAACTCGTCGAAAGCATAGACATCCATGTCGAAGCCCTTGGCTATGCGAGCCACATTGCGACCTACGTTGCCGAAAGCGAGTATGCCGAGCTTCTTTCCTTTCAGCTCAGTGCCTGACTTGCCGTTGTAGAAGTTGCGGACGGCATAGACGAGCAAACCAAAGACAAGCTCGGCTACGGCATTTGCATTCTGTCCGGGAGTATTCTCGACGACCACGCCTTTCTGCTTTGCATAGGCGGTATCTATTGAATCGTAGCCTGCACCTGCGCGGACTACAATCTTAAGGTTCTTGGCTGCGTCAAGTACCTCGGGAGTGATTTTGTCGGAACGCACAATCATTGCGTCCGCATCTTTCACAGCGTCAAGCAGTTGCTGCTTGTCTGTATATTTCTCAAGAAGCACCACCTCGTGCCCCTCAGCCTGAGCCGCTTTCTTTATGCCGTCAACAGCGGCGGCTGCAAACGGCTTTTCTGTTGCAACTAATATCTTCATTTTACTTTGATTTAGTGTTTAGCCTCAAACTCCTTCATGCAGTTCACCAAAGCGTTGACGCCCTCTATGGTTTGCGCATTGTAGCAGCTTGCGCGGAAACCACCTACCGAGCGGTGTCCCTTGATGCCTACCATGCCACACTCTGTAGCGAAGTCAAGGAAAGGCTTCTCCAGTTCTTTGTATTCATCGTTCATAACGAAGCAGATGTTCATCAGTGAGCGGTCTTGCTCGTCGACGGTGCCGCGGAAAAGGCGGTTGCGGTCTATCTCACTATATACAATCTCGGCGCGCTCATGGGCACGGCGGTCCATCTCCTTCACGCCGCCATTAGCCTTGACCCAGCGCATGGTCTCCATCAATGAATAGATAGGCACCACAGGAGGCGTGTTGAACATGCTTCCCTTGCTGACGTGCGTGCGGTAGTCTATCATTGTCGGCAACTCGCGAGGAGCCTTGCCCAGCATGTCGTCCTTGAGGATGATGACGGTGACGCCTGCCATAGACATATTCTTCTGGGCACCGGCATAGATGGCTGTGTACTTGGACACGTCAACAGGGCGGCTCATGATGTCAGACGACATGTCGGCAATCATAGGAACCGGCGAATCGATTTCTTTGCGTATTTCGGTACCGAAGATGGTGTTGTTTGTAGTGATATGGAGGTAGTCAAGGTCGGTTGGGATGTCGAAATGATGAGGCAGGTGCGTGTAGTTGTCGGCAGCTGATGAAGCCACTTCCACGGTTTCACCGAACAGCTTGGCTTCTTTCATTGCCTTCTTTGCCCACGTGCCGGTATTTACATAACCGGCTTTCTTGATAAGGAAATTGGCCGGTATCTGCATGAATTGCAGTGATGCGCCGCCGCCGAGGAAGATTACTGAGTATCCCTCGGGAATGTCGAGAAGCTCCTTTATTAGGACCACTGCCTCGTCTACAACAGGCTGGAAGTCCTTAGCACGGTGGCTAATCTCCATCAGCGACAGGCCAGAGCCGTTGAAGTCAAGAATTTGCTTGGCCGTGTTTTCAATAACTTCGCGGGGCAGCATCGACGGACCCGCATTAAAATTATACTTCTTCATATCAATACGTTTTTAATGATAATGATTCTTAATAGTATTGGATTTTTAGTAAGCGACTGCAAACGTACATAAATGATTTGGATTGAGCAAATTTTTTCACAACATTTTTCAAACTATTTGAATATTCCTTATGTTTTATGTGGCTTATTCTATAATAATAAGGAGAAAATGCAAAAAAAATACGTTAAGGCGTGGCTACTATAACTTTTTTTACTTAACTTTGCCACGTGGACACCTATCAAGTAAAACTATATTCCAAGGGAGACCAGTTGCCTGAGATGTCATCAAGCAATTTCTTTCACAGTGCAGAGCTGTTTCATATCATTGGAAACTCGCCCGGGCAGAAACCTTACATGGCTGTGGTGACTGATGGCAGTGGCGCAGTTGTTGCCCACATGCTTGCTTTCATACGCCAACATAGGTCATGGCTTCCGCCTTACCTTTATTTTCAGGGCAGGATATACGGCGAAGGTGAATATGCCACCGACACGGATCGCGAAGAATTGTTTGGCTTAATGCTCCACGCCATAACGCGCAAGCTACGCCATAAGCTATGCTTTTTCATAGAGTTCAGCGACCTGTCACGTAAGATGTTTGGCTACAGGTTCTTCAGGCATGAAGGCTATTTCCCCGTAAACTGGCAGGAGGTGCACAATTCGCTTCATTCAAAGCCGCCACAGGAGCGCCTTTCACAGAAGATGAGAGACCGCATTGCAAAAATATACAAGATGGGGGTTGAGACCAGGGAGGCAAGAACCGAGGCAGAAGTGCACGAGTTCTATCGTTTGCTGAATGGCTTCTACAGGTTGAAAATGCGCCGCATAATACCACCTGAAAACCAGATAGAGCAATTGTATAAAAGTGAGAACGGCCGCATATTCATAACATTGTATAAGAATAAAGTCATTGGTGGCTGCGTCTGTGCGTTCAGCGAAGGCAATGCCTACTTATGGTATCTTGCTTCAAAGCGTAAGAGTCACCCTTTGCTCAGGCCAAACACGATGACTGTGTGGGAAGCCATAAAGTGGTCGTGGGAGCACAACTACGCCCACATTTTCTTCCTCGATGTGGGGCTTCCGCTCCATAAAAATCCTTTCCGCGACTTTATACTTTCGTTTGGCGGCAAGCCGGTTGCCAAATATCGCTGGTTCCGCTTCTCTGTAGGCTGGATTAATCGCCTTCTGAGACTTGTTTATCAAGAATGAGATTGTTGTAAGGATGTTTATCATTTAATAGTTTTTTCGATACCGACGAAAGATGTTTACAATACCCTCTCTGAGAATCGCGAATTTGCAACGAGGCAAAGGTTTGGTCGCAAATTCGCGATTCTTAGCTTTAATCATAACTTGCTGATTATTAGTGTATTGTACTATCGTGTCACTTTGTCTTGTTTCGCGGCGTCTTCTTTACGGCGTAAAGGCGAGACATTTACGCCGTAAACGTGTCTTATGTACGCCGTATTTGCGCCACAAGTACGCCGTAATAACCAGATAAAAGCGCCGTACATAATACTCACGTGCGGCGGTTGTGCATCCTTGGGACGCCGTGTGTGGCTTCGCCCACTGTTTTTCTTCATTTTTTAGACCTGTTTCGGGTAGCCCTGTTTTTTGTCAGTTTTCTTTATAGTTTTGTCTGTTTTCGGCGAAAAATCATTCGATAGAGTAAAAAAAATATGCTTTGATAGTTTAAAACTTACGCTTTGGTATGTGAAAGTTCATATAACTCTAACCTTTTTAATATTATTTAGTGAGCATTTTTCGCTGCAATGGTAAGAAAGTTGTACTTTTGCGTTCGAAAAGTACAGAAATATAATAAGATAGTTATATCATGGCAGAATCAGTAGACATTCGTGAACTGAACATCCTTATAGAGCAGCAGAGTGGTTTTGTCAACAACCTTGTGACTGGCATGAACCGTGTCATCGTGGGTCAACGCCACCTTATCGACTCGCTTCTCATATCGCTTCTGAGCGACGGGCATATACTGCTCGAGGGTGTACCAGGACTTGCAAAAACCCTTGCAATCAAGACTTTGGCGCAACTTATTGATGCCGATTTCTCGCGCATACAGTTTACCCCCGACCTTCTTCCGGCTGACGTTATCGGCACACTTATTTATTCGCAGAAAGACGAAACCTTCCATGTAAAGAAGGGCCCAGTGTTTGCCAATTTCGTGCTTGCGGATGAAATCAACCGTGCGCCGGCAAAGGTTCAGAGCGCATTGCTTGAAGCTATGCAGGAGCATCAGGTTACAATAGGTGACAACACCTTCCCCCTACCCTCGCCTTTTCTTGTGATGGCAACGCAAAACCCGATTGAGCAGGAAGGCACCTATCAGCTGCCAGAGGCTCAGGTAGACCGTTTCATGCTCAAGGTAATAATAGATTATCCTACGATCGACGAGGAGAAACAAATCATTCGCGAGAACCTCGAAAAGCAAATGCCAAAGGTTACGCCTGTGACCAGCTCCGACGAGATACTGAAAGCTCGGGAGGTCGTGAATCAAGTGTACATCGACGAGAAGATAGAACAATATATTGCTGACATCGTTTTCGCGTCTCGCTACCCTGACCGTTATGGGCTTTCCGAGATTAAGGACATGATTACCTTTGGTGGTTCGCCTCGCGCAAGTATCAATCTCGCAAAGGCTTCTCGCGCTTATGCCTTTATCAAGCATCGTGGATATGTGGTGCCGGAGGACGTGCGTGCCGTAGCTCATGATGTACTGCGCCACCGTATTGGCCTGAGCTATGAAGCTGAGGCAGCAAACGTGACGAGCGAGGAAATCGTGAGCAAGATAATCAACAAGGTTGAAGTGCCATAAACGCTGATTTAAGAAAACTGTAGAAATTGGATACCCAAGAGATACTTCGGAAAGTCAGGAAGATAGAGATAAAGACTCGCGGACTGAGCCAAAACATCTTCGCCGGACAATACCATTCTGCATTCAAAGGACGCGGAATGGAATTTGCCGAGGTGAGGGAATACCAGTTTGGCGACGACGTCAGGGACATCGACTGGAATGTCACGGCTCGCTTCCACCGCCCTTACATTAAGGTGTTCGAAGAAGAACGTGAGCTCACAGTGATGCTTCTCATTGATGTATCCGGCTCGCTTGATTTTGGCACCCAGCGGCAGATGAAACGTGACTTGGCAACGGAGATTGCCGCGACAATTGCTTTCTCTGCAATCCAAAACAACGATAAGATAGGTGTCATATTCTTCTCTGACCGTATAGAGAAATACATTCCGCCCAAGAAAGGCCGCAGGCATATCCTGTATATCATTCGTGAAATGCTCGATTTTCAGCCTGCAAGCCACAAAACTGATGTGGCAATGGCTACGGCATATCTCACAAGAGTAATGAAACGCCGGTGCACATCATTCATCATAAGTGACTTCTACGACAACAAAGACTTCTCGCGCGAGATGGAGATTGCCAACCGCAAGCATGACGTGGTTGCAATACAGGTCTATGACCCAAGAGCCAAGCAGCTGCCAGACGTAGGACTAATGAAGGTGCGTGATGCTGAGACAGGGCATGAAATGTATATAGATACGTCGAGCAAGCGGTTGCGTCGCCAGCTCACTGCGCAATGGCTGAGCCGGGAGCAGTATCTGCGTCAGACCTTCGCAAAAAGCCAAGTGGATTGGACGTCGGTGGCTACCAATGAAGATTTCACCAAGGCACTGATGCTTCTCTTTAAGAAAAGAGCGTAATTAGTTTAAGAATAACAATTTATAATTTGAAAATTGATTAAGGCTACAAGATACATATTGGTTTTGGCACTGCTTTTCACGAAAGCGTTGGTCAATGCCCAGGTAACCGTAGAGCAGACAGTTGACTCGGTGGGCATTCTCATCGGGCAGCAGGCTCATTTACGCCTTGGCGTGACAATGCCAGAAGGTTCGAAGCTGGTATGGCCAAAACTTAAAGAGAGGCAATACATTACTCCCGGTGTGGAGGTCGTGGAAGTGGCAAAGCCTGACACCATAGGCTTGGAAGACAATCAGCTGAAAGTGGCGAGAGTCTATACCATAACTTCTTTCAATGAGCGTCTATATGCCATTCCTGCCCTTACGGTGAAAGTAAATGGCAAAGCTTACAAGGGTGCGACTTCAGCCTTGAAAGTGATAACAGTGGATGTTGACACGTTGCATCCCAACCAGTATTTCGGTCCGAAGGATGTGCAGAACAATCCTTTTAAGTGGTCGGAATGGGCTCCCTACTTCTGGCTCTCGCTGCTTGTAGTGTTATTGGCTATAGCTGGCTTCTACCTGTTCATAAGGCTAAAGGAAAACAAGCCTATCATCACTAAGATACGCATTGTGCGTCATGTGCCGCCTCATCAGCGTGCCATGAAGGCTATTGAGCAGATTAAGGCAGAGCACATGCAGGCAAGTGAAGACCAGAAAACTTACTACACGCAGCTCACAGATACTTTGCGTAAATACATTCAAGAGCGGTTTGGCTTTAATGCTATGGAGATGACTTCAAGCGAGATTCTTGAACATCTGCAAAGCGCAGGCGACCGCAAGATGCTTGACGAATTGCGTGAGCTTTTCCAGACGGCTGATCTTGTGAAGTTCGCAAAATACTCTACCTTGCTCAATGAGAACGACTTGAACCTTGTCAATGCCGTCAATTTCATAGATTCGACGAAGCTTGAAGGTCAAGAGGTGGAAGAAAAGATTGTGCCGAAGCTTACTGATGATGACAGAAAGACGCGTTCAAACCGCATAACGATAAAATCGTTGCTGTGGGCGATAGGCATCATTGGCGTGGTTTTGCTGGCATACATTATCTACAACATATACTTGCTGACGATATAATCGCGCAGCTGACAATATGATACAGAAATGATATTCGCAGACAAAGAATATTTCCTGCTCCTGCTGTTGCTCGTACCATACGTATTGTGGTATTTTCTCTATCGAAAGAGAAGTGAGCCTTCAATGCGATTGAGTGACACAAGAGTCTTCCAAAATGCGCCGAAAAGCTGGCGTGTAAGGATTATGGACGTGCCAATGCTGTTGCGTTGCATAACCTTCGCGCTGATAGTGGTGATTTTGGCAAGGCCTCAGACGCATAATTCATGGGGCACGAAAACAGTAGAAGGCATTGACATAATGCTTGCTATGGACGTGTCGACTTCAATGCTTGCGGAGGATTTGAAGCCAAATCGTATAGAAGCAGCAAAGGATGTAGCAGCCGAATTTATATCCGGCAGACCGAACGATAATATAGGTTTGACTATATTCGCAGGAGAGGCTTTCACGCAGTGCCCTATGACAACAGACCATGCCTCGTTACTAAACTTGTTGCAAAATGTCAGGACTGACATTGCGGCGCGGGGGCTCATCCAGGATGGTACTGCAATAGGAATGGGGCTTGCCAACTCCATTAGCCGTCTGAAGGCGTCGAAGGCGAAGAGTAAAGTAGTAATATTGCTTACTGACGGAAGCAACAACATGGGTGATATATCGCCAATGACGGCAGCTCAGATAGCCCATTCGCTCGGCATTCGTGTATATACTATTGCCGTGGGGACAAACCGCGTGGCTCCCTACCCCATGCCTGTTGGTGGAACGGTGCAGTATGTCAACATTCCTGTTGATATTGACACAAAGACGCTTAGTAATATTGCGGCTACGACAGATGGAAATTTCTATCGTGCCACTAATACGGCTGAGCTTAAGAAAATATACAAAGACATTGACAAGTTGGAAAAGACGAAGATGGACGTAAAGAAGTTCTCCAAGCGCTATGAGGCTTACCAGCCATTTGCCATCGCCGCCATCATTTGTCTGCTCCTTGAGATACTGCTTAGAAATACGGTATTGAGGAAAATTCCATAAGGATAAAGCAAAATGTTAAGATTTGAAGACCCTATATATCTGTGGCTGTTATGGCTAATTCCCTTGCTCGCCTTAATCAGGTTCGTGATGTGGCGCAGGAAGAAGATGAAACTGCGTAAGTTTGGCGACCCTGTACTTCTTAAGCAGCTTATGCCGGATGTATCCAAGTATCGTCCGTCGGTAAAGTTTTGGCTATTAAATGCTGCTCTTGCCGTGCTCATAGTTATGCTTGCACGTCCACAGATGGGTGCAAAAATATCGCATGAGAAACGTAATGGCATTGAAGCCATAATCTGCATGGACATCTCCAACTCTATGCTCGCTGAAGATGTTGTACCAAGTCGTCTTGACAAGAGCAAGATGCTTGTAGAGAACATGGTAGACCACTTCACTAACGACAAAATAGGACTTGTGGTATTTGCTGGTGATGCCTTCGTCCAGTTGCCTATCACAAGTGACTATGTATCTGCCAAGATGTTCTTGCAGAACATCAATCCTTCATTGATACAAACCCAGGGCACGGACATTGCTCGAGCTATAAACGTAGCAATGCGCAGTTTTACCAAACAGGAAAAAGTTGGCAGGGCCATAATAGTCATAACTGACGGAGAGGATCATGAAGGAGGGGCAGAACAAGCTGCCGCTGCTGCTAAAAAGAATGGCATTAATGTCTTCATCCTTGGGGTCGGTAGTACAAAAGGAGCGCCTATACCGTTGGGAAATGGCGATTATCTGAAAGATGAGTCCGGACAGACTGTGATGTCGGCGCTTAATGAGCAAATGTGCCAACAGATAGCGAAAGCAGGAAGTGGAACTTACATTCATGTTGATAACACTTCTGATGCCCAAGAGCAGCTCAATGATCAGTTGACTAAGTTGCAGAAGGGAGAAACCAACTCCGTAGTATATAGTGAATATGATGAACAGTTTCAGGCTTTTGGCATATTAGCCATTATTCTGCTTATCATTGAAATTTGCATACTTGAGGCAAAAAATCCACGGTTAAAGGGACTAAAGCTGTTCAGTAAGAAGAAGTAATATGAAATTGTTGAGATACATATTTATATTGGGTGCTTGTTTCATAGGCTTGCAATGTGCATCTGCTCAAAGCGACCGCCAGTTCATAAGAAATGGCAATCGTCTTTATCGGCAGCAGAACTATGCCAAGGCAGAGATTGAATACCGTAAGGCTCTCAGCAAGAATCCAAGCAACACGCAGGCTTTGTATAATCTTGGCTGTGCTTTGCTTATGCAGCAGAAGGATAGCGTTGCTGTCCAGCAGTTGCAAAATGCAGGCAGTGGGGAAAAAGCAAAGTTGCGCAAGGCAATGGTGTACCACAATATTGGTGTCATTTGTCAGAAGCATCAGCTCTTTGGTGAGGCTATAGAAGCTTATAAAGAAAGTCTTCGCAATAATCCTTCCGACAATGAGACAAGATACAATCTTGCTCTTTGCATGAGGCAGCAGAAGAATCAAAAGAATGACGACCAGAACAAGAACAAGGACAAAAAACAACAAAAGAAACAGCAACAGAAGCAAGATAAGCAGAAGCAAAACAAAGATAAACAAAATCAGCAGCAACAAAAAGAGCAAATGAGTAAGGACAATGCTGAACAGTTGCTTAACTATGCTGAACAAGAGGAAAAACAGACGCAGCAAAGGCTCAACCGCCAACGTATACAACCACAACGTAGACGGCTGCAGAAAAACTGGTAAGTTAGTGACTCTATGAAATATAGACTTTTACATATATCAATATTAGTCCTTTGTCTTATATGCGGCATTGGTTCTGCCAAGGCACAAATAATAGTCTCGGCACCGTCGCATGTGCAGGCGGGAGAAAACTTCCGGCTTGCCTATACTATAAATACGCAGGACGTTGAGAATTTCCGTGCAGGCAACATACCTGCAGGGCTTGAACTCATTGCGGGGCCTTACACTTCTCAGCAGTCAAGCTATCAGATGGTCAATGGGCATACGTCAAGTTCTTCGTCAATTACTTTCACCTATACACTTTATGCCGACAAGAACGGCACCTACACAATTCCGCCTGCCCATGCTAAGGTGAAAGGAAAAAATGAGTCATCAAGAGCTGTGCGCATTACGGTGTCGGGACATGCTCATAACACTGGCGGAGCACCTCAGATGCATCAGGATGAAGATGCGCAAGAACCTCAGATGAGGTCAGCTGGTTCTGCCATAACTGGTAATGACCTTTTTATAAAGGTCTCTGCCAATAAGGAACGTGTTCATGAACAGGAGCCAATCTTGTTGACATACAAAGTTTTCACTACAGTTGATCTTACTCAGCTTGAGGGTAAAATGCCTGACTTGACAGGATTCCATACACAGGAAATACCTTTGCCTCAGCAAAAAAGCTTTCATGTAGAGCGAGTTAATGGTAAAGCCTATCGTGCAGTAACATGGAGTCAATATGTGATGTATCCACAGATGACGGGCTCTTTGAAGATTCCTTCAATAACGTTCAAAGGTATTGTTGTACAGCAAAACCGCAGTGTTGATCCTTTTGAAGCTTTCTTCAATGGTGGTTCCGGTTATGTTGAGGTTAAGCGTAATATTGTGGCTCCTGGACTTACTATACAAGTAGATCCTTTGCCAAAGAAACCTGCCAACTTTTCGGGTGGTGTAGGCAAATTCAATATTTCGGCACAGCTTAGCAAAACCGACATAAAAGCAGGTGACCCAATTACGCTTCGTGTCGTTGTAGGTGGTACTGGTAATTTGAAACTCATTAAGCAGCCTGTGGTCAATTTCCCCAAAGACTTTGACAAATATGATCCAAAGGTTACTGACAAGACAAAGCTTACGAGTGCTGGTGTGGGTGGAAATATGGTTTACGACTTTCTCGTCGTTCCGCGTAATCAAGGTAAATTTACTATTCCCGCAGTGGAGTTCACCTACTATGATGTAAATGCCAATGAATATAAAACCATTCATACGCAATCATTCGTAGTCAATGTTGCCCCAGGAGATGGCAAGAATACAGAGTCTAATTACTCTACTCCAAAAGACAATGATATTCATGGCATAAAGACTGGAGCTACATTACAGCACAAGATTGGTGACTATTACTTTGGCAGTACAAGCTACTGGATTAGTCTCCTATTACCGCTTATAGCCTTTGTAGTTCTGCTTGTTATCTTCAGAAAACGCGCAATGGATAATGCAGACATTGTGAAAATGCGTGGTAAGAGAGCCAACAAGATTGCACGCAAGAGGCTAAAGAAAGCCAGCCAGCTGATGTTCCAGCATAAGCGAGACGAATTTTACGACGAAGTATTGCGTGCATTGTGGGGCTATGTAGGCTATAAGCTCAACATGCCTGTCGAAAGTCTTTCAAGGGAGAATATAAAAGACAACCTTGCAAACCATAATGTACCAGACGAATCGATAGATAAATTTATTTCTGCCCTTGATGAGTGTGAATTTGAACGTTATGCTCCAGGCGATCCTTCTGGCAATATGGAGAAAACGTTTGAGTCGGCAATGTCTGCGATAATGGAGATTGAAGACGTAATGAAGAAAAGAAAATGAGCAATATACATTATTATATATCAATGCCGTCGGCAAAGCTGCGTTTTGCATTACTTGTGCTTGCCGTTCTTTTCCTTTTGCCAATGAAAGGCTTGGCAATAACGAAGCAAAATGCTGACGACTGCTATAAAAAAGGCAATTATCAACAAGCTATAATTGATTATAACGAGTTGTTGAAACGTGGTGTGTCGTCTGACATACTTTACAATCTTGGCAATGCTTATTATCGGTCTGATAATCTTGCCCACGCCATTCTTTGCTATGAGCGTGCGTTATTGCTGTCACCTGGTGATAAGGACATAAGGTTTAATTTGCAATTTGCCAATTCAAAGACTATTGACAAGATTACTCCAGAGGATGAGAATGTTTTTGTCACATGGTATAAAAGTATTGTCAATTTCACAAGCGTTGACAGATGGGCTAAAACAAGTATAGTTTCCATTATAGCTGCTTTGCTGTTAATGCTCGTTTACCTGTTTACCTTTAGTGTGCGCTCAAGGAAGATAGGCTTCTATGGAAGCATTGTTTTCCTTGTGATATTTGCATTTTCTAATCTGTTTGCATGGCAACAAAAGTCGAGCCTTGAAAGTCGTACGGGGGCAATTGTCATGATGCCGTCTGTAAGTGTTAAGTCCTCTCCTGAAAATAATTCCAATGATGCTTTTGTGCTGCATGAAGGGACTCGCGTAAACATAACTGATAATGGCATGAAAGGATGGAAAGCCATACGCGTGGGTGATGGACGTGAAGGATGGATAAAGGCTTCGGCAATAGAAGTTATATAAGCTAAGTCTTTATAATTAATTGGTGTAAATGACATTAGAAAGCATAATAGCAGTTGATCAGCAAGTTCTTATGTGGTTCAATGGCAGCAATTCACTGTTTCTTGACAGTATTGTGCCTTTGCTCACATCAAGTTCAACGTGGATTCCACTTTATATTAGCCTTCTTTATCTGGTCGTTAAAAACAATGAGTCAATGTCCCAGATAGGACTTGTAGTAGGTTCTGCGTTACTATGCGTTTTGCTTGCCGGAGGTGTTGACGATGCTATCATAAAACCATTGGTGGGTCGCTTGCGCCCTTGCAACGACCCTGTGATAAGTGGACAGTTGAATTTAATCAATGGAACATTGGAGCAAAGTTTCAGCTTCTTTTCGGCCCATGCTGCTAATACCATGTCATTGGCCGTTTTTCTATGCTTCTTGGTTAGGGATAGGCTATTCAATGCTTTCATTGTGTGTTGGTCGCTTGTCAACTGTTGGACACGTCTTTATCTTGGTGTCCATTATCCTACCGATGTTATCGTTGGAATTGTTTATGGAAGCATAGTCGGCTTTGGTGTCTACATATTATTTTATAAGATATATTACAAATTTAATCCAAATCTCAACTATATTTCAAGCCAATACACAACTACAGGTTATGCAAAGGATGATATTGATGTAGTAATAGCAGTAATGGTTATAACCGTTGCTGTATTAATTATTTGTGCATTAATCAACGTTTGGCAATAGCGATACTATATATAATAATACTGGCATTATGGATACAAAACATATTCGTATAGATGATTATAACTATGAACTCCCTGATGAGCGAATAGCTAAGTTCCCTTTGAAGCAACGTGATCACAGTAAGTTGCTCATATACAATCATGGAGATGTTTCCGATGATATTTTTTACAACTTGCCAAGTTATTTGCCAGCTGGCGCATTGATGATTTTCAATAATACGCGAGTTATACAGGCTCGACTGCATTTTCGTAAGGAGACGGGAGCTTTGATAGAAGTCTTCTTAATGGAACCTGCGCAACCAGCCGACTATGAGCAAATGTTTCAAGCTACATCACATTGCAGTTGGCTTTGCATGATAGGCAATCTGAAAAAATGGAAAGATGGTACTCTTAAACGTGACTTTGAAATCAAGGGCCACAAGCTAACACTTTCTGCGACAATGGATAGGTCTAAAACATCAGTCAAGAGTGGCGGCACAAATTATTGGGTAGACTTTTCATGGGATAATCCCAATATTAACTTTGCTGACATTCTTGATGCAGTCGGCGAGCTACCCATCCCGCCTTATCTTAATCGCAAGACAGAAGAAAGTGACAAGACTACTTACCAGACTGTATATTCGAAAATCAAGGGTAGCGTAGCGGCTCCGACAGCAGGACTGCATTTCACGGATAAAGTTCTACAAGACATAGACGCTAAAGGAATTACCCGTGATGAGGTAACGTTGCATGTAGGAGCAGGAACATTTAAGCCTGTAAAGACCGAGGAGATAGAGGGGCATAATATGCACTCAGAGTATATTGTAGTGCATCGTCATACTTTCGAGCATCTGCTCCAGCACGATTGCCATGCTATTGCTGTTGGCACTACCAGTGTCCGTACGCTTGAAAGCCTGTATTACATAGGCGTAAAAGTAATTATGCATCCAGATGCAACAGAAGGAGAACTACATGTGAATCAATGGGAGCCGTATGACTTACCACACGACGATAAAGGTTTGGTTATTGTAGATGGAGAAGCCATTTCTGTCAATAAGTCAATCAAGGCAATTCTTGAATATCTCGACCGTGATAAGCTCGAAGCTTTGCATTCAAGCACACAGATTATAATTGCGCCAGGCTACGAATACAAAATCGTAAAAATGCTTGTTACCAATTTCCATCAGCCAAAGAGTACACTGCTTCTGCTTGTGAGTGCTTTCTTGCATGGAGATTGGCGCAAAGTCTACAGATATGCTCTCGACAATGGCTTCAGGTTCTTGAGCTATGGCGATGCAAACCTGCTAATGCCATGATAATTCCAAAAACAGCGGTTTATTTTTAATAAAAATCAAAGCAAACGATGAAGATTGGAGATAAAGTAAAGTTTCTCAGTGAGACTGGTGGAGGTAAGATTGCTGGTTTCAAGGGGAAAAATATAGTTTTAGTGGAAGATGAGGACGGTTTTCAGATCCCTACCCCCATAAGTGAAGTTGTTGTTGTCAACCAAGAAGACTATAGTACAGCAAACGTAATCAATAAGCGTGCAGAAGCGGAAGAACGTAAGGCTCAAGAAACACCTATACAGCGTGGTCAACGTTCGGTTAAGGCAATGATGCAGGAAGGCCAAGACGAAGCAGTTGACATGTCTGTTGCTGATACTGTTGATTTGTCTAAAGAAGTGACTTTCCGTCCACAGGCCGAAGAACGTAAAGGTGGCAATCAGCTTTCAGCTTATCTCGTTTTTGTGCCCACTGCTGACAACAGCATTGACCATCCGCACTTTGAAGCGTACTTTGTAAATGATAGTAATTATTACATGACATACACTTACATGACTTTGGAAGGTAATAGTTGCTCGTTGAAAATGCAAGCTGAGGCAGAGCCTAATACTAAATTGTTCATTGAGGAGCTGGATTCAACGAGCATTAATCACGTTGGTCATGTAGCATTTCAAATAATTGCTTACAAGCGTGATAAGTCATTTATCATTAAAGAGCCTGTAAATGTAGAATTTAGGCTCGAGCCTTTAAAGTTTTACAAGATGCATACATTTGAGGACACGCCGTTTTTCGATGTACCTGCTCTCGTTTACACCTTGATAGAGAACGACAAGCCAATGCGTCCTTTGGTGATAAACGCAAAGGAACTAAAACGTGAAATGTTTCAGCACAAGGATAAGACGAGTGTTGCAAACTCGTCTGTGCAACATTCACGCGAGCAGCTTGTGCGTCGCTATGAAAGTAATCAAAGCAAAGGCAATCCTAAGAATTCGCCTTATATACATCATCGTGGCCTTGACGATGCCGAGGTAGTTGATTTGCATGCTGACGAAATACTTGACTCAACAGTAGGCATGAGTGCAGGCGACATTCTGGAATATCAAATGAAGATCTTTAGGGAAACGCTTGATAAGTATGCAGGTAAGAAAGGACAGAAAATCATTTTCATTCATGGCAAGGGTGCCGGAGTACTGAGACGTGCGATAATCAATGAACTTATCTATAAGCATAAGTCTTACACTTACCAGGATGCTTCTTTCCAAGAGTATGGATATGGCGCAACTCAAGTAACTATCCATTAATTACATGGCATCATTTAGGTGCTGTGGCATATACGCTTTACTTTTTTGCAGAATTGTTTATAGAGCAAGTCAATAAAAGTATAATATAACGTGAGCTCGACGAATATAACTGTCTGAAAATTTGGTGATTAGCGAAAATTGTTGTACCTTT
>CAZZNO010000008.1:0-42744 GCA_964655685.1 uncultured Prevotella sp. | reverse complement strand
TTTTTGATATATATGCTTTTTATTGAACCTTTACCATGTGGTAACCGAGGTTATTCAATTCTATAGCTATTCCCATGCGGTACATTTCGTGCAGGGCGGCTATGAAGGCGCGGAAGGCTTCCTCTGAACCGGGTTGCACGTCAAGATGTATGAGACGGTTGTTGAGGCGTGAGGCACATTCGCCTATGACCTTTCTGATGCTTTCCACGTCTTTACCATTAAGCAACAAGACCTTTTCTGCTACGTAATCGTCAAGGTGGTCAAAGTCAATCCTGTCGCGCAAATACTTGTAAAGGTCGTCAACTTTGGAATATAACTCCCAGTCTTCATCCCAGTATTTCGCCACTGCCATGCCGACATACATCACCCAGCCGAGTACCACAGTAGGATATTTGCCAAACTCCTTTAGAGCGTCGGGCATGTAGCTTTCACCTATTTTCGGCCACAGAGCCTCCAAGTCGGGCGCATCGGGAAAGTGTGCGTCCGTCATGTTTATGCTTGTCAGATACTGGTGCAAGTCGTTATGGAATATCTTCTCATATTTTGCAGTCAAATCCAAGCCTTTTATAGC
Source organism: uncultured Prevotella sp. (assembly GCA_964655685.1). Taxonomy (GTDB): domain Bacteria; phylum Bacteroidota; class Bacteroidia; order Bacteroidales; family Bacteroidaceae; genus Prevotella. Next base: position 42,173 of record CAZZNO010000008.1, on the reverse strand, counting down.
TTTCTCGTCGTTGATGTCGTTTGTTTCTTGCATGTTTTTCTCCTTTTTGAATAGTTCAGCTGGCAAATATACAAAGACTTTCTGAAATCTGATCTAATTCTTCAGAAAACTTATGACTGCAATATTGTAAAACCAACTATTGTTTAAAAGCGAGTCATAAATTCCACTACTATTTTGTCGCGCTCAGAAGGTTTTGGATTGCCGTCTTTGCGGTAGAAGTACTTCTCATAGTTGACACGTATGTCGGTTTGGAAAGGTTTGGAAAGGCTTATGGTGGCCCCGGCAGTGAGACGATGCCGCTGGTAATCGTTGGTGACAAGCCGTTTAGTTTCAACAGATGCCGATGATGGCCGTCGCTTGCCATCGCTGTGGTCGGTCATGAAATCATAACGCACGAGTGGCGACACTTTCTTTACAAGATTCTTGCTAACATGAATGTCGTAGCTTGTGAATACATCAACAGCATGTACATCCTTGTAAGCATCGTGAGCGTAAGTTTTATAGAGATATTCTGCTTCGGCAATGAAACCTCCCTTGCGCCATGTCAGTCCGCCATCATACATCATTATCCTTACGCTGTCAGGATTTATTTTCTGTGCGTTCAGAGTCATTGTGAGATTCTTTGAAAGAAACAGCTGGGCTTTGGCTGAAAAGTTTGTTCCTTTTGTCCAATAGTCTTTTTGGTCTGTCAACCCGGAACCGTTAAATATGCCTGCTTCAAGCTTTATAGGTATTAAAGTTTTGAAGTTGTAGCCAATCATTGCACCAACATCCCTGATATTGCCCACTTGTTTAGCTATGAAACTACGATTGGCAAAAAACTGCTGATGTGGGGAGCGATGAGCGTCAATGGTGAATGGCACGCGCATCTGGCCAATGGAGAACTGAAAATCCTTCCACGGCTTCAAGCGAACGTATGCGTCAAGCATCTTTATCTCGCCCTCGTCACAGAGGTCAATCTCCGCCTTGTACTCCATCTCCTTTATTACATTCCCAGATACGCTTACACGCGCCGTGCGTACTTCAAAGCGGCCTTTGCCCTCTTGCGTTTGATATTCATACTTACTGCGAAGCGTGCCGTGCAGCTCGGGTGTAAAATTTGTTTCCTTCTGGGCAAATACAGGCATGGTGCACCATGTCAATAATGTGATTGTGATAAAGCTCGATTTCATGCCTGCAAAGTTACATCCACGATATTTCTAATGCGTGTCGTAAATATTACAATCTTGTTACAAACGCATTTACCTATATGTAAAGAACTCGCAAGTTTGTCAACAATGGCAGGAGCAACATAGACTGCAAGAGGAACTGAACTTTTATTATGTCAGTTTCTTCTTCAATAAGTAGCTGGCAAAGCTTTTAAAGGATGCTGGTAAAGCTTTTAATGGACGCTCGTAAAGCTTTTGAGGGATGCTCGTAAAGCTTTTGAGGGATGCTCGTAAAGCTTTTAAGGGACAGTCGTAAAGCTTTCCGGGTAGTGTAATCCGAACTGTCCGAGGCTTATCTTGGCGCTATGACTACTTTGTTGTCGGACAATTCAAATCGCAGGCCAGTGACGGTCTTGAGGGCCTGCAAGGTCGTCGATGAGCTGTCGTAGCGGTCGAAGGAACCTGAAAGGCGTTCGTTTTTCAGACTGTCGTCAGTGTACTCTACCTTGCAGTTGTACCATCTGGCAATAATGCGCATAAGCCGCTCCAAGGGCCAGCCTTGGAATTCTATTTTGCCAGTATTCCACGCACGGTATGGCTCGGTGTCGGTCGTGGTGAGAATGCATGCTGATGCCGACATTCGGCAGAGCATGCCTGGTTGCATCATCCTTTCTTGTCCACTTGTGGGTATTACGCCTATGCTACCGTTTACGAGCACCACTTCGGCGACGTCTCTGCCTTTGCGCGCGCTGACATTAAACTCTGTGCCATATTCCTTGATGTCTCCGTATGCCGTGTGCACGGTGAACGGGCGACTGTGGTCAGTTGCTACCATGAAGTAAGCCTCGCCGTCGAGTATGACATTACGACTGTCGTGATTGAAATGCGTAGGATAGAACAGACGACTGTCTCCGTTGAGATGCACGAGCGTGCCGTCGTCGAGGCTAATCCATCCTTCCTTGTCAATGTGGGTTGAAATCTGCATTGCCTCCGAAAGGTTCTCCACCACTTCCTTATCGTGGCAATATTTGCTCAGCTGCTTGGCTATGGCGCTGTGGTTCTGCCTATTCAGGCTTTTCATCTCTATGGAGCAGTGGTTGGTGTCAATGCTACGCTTAATAGCGTCCTTGACCTCGGCAGACAGCTTCTGTTCGTATGGAGCCTTATTGGTATATTGGCGGTGCCATAAGACGGTGCCGCCTATTATTATTCCGATAACTATTGCCGCTGCCGCCGCCCACCATACCCTGTGTCGGTGTCTGTTGTTGCCAGAGTTGACTTTCTCGTTTGTGCTTATTATTTCTATTATTTTGTTGAAGCTTTCTTTTTGCTTCTTGTCATTTAAAGGACGACTTATTGGCTCTTTGTCCCATATTCGGGAGAGGGCGTGGCGAAGGCTATTGTCGTCGGCAGAGTTTAACTGGTCGCGCATGTCGCCCAGTTCTTGGCCTGTCATTTTTCCTTCGGCGTATTTTTGTATGAGTGTGTATAGATTGCCAGTCATTGTAGTGTCTTTATAAATAATATAGAGTGGCTGATGTTTTGTAATAGTTAAAGGAAGTTGTTATAAGTCAACAATTATTTCATAAGCGATGAGGGCAAGCAACATGGCATAGTCGCCCAGCTCTTTTCTTATGATTCGCATGGCGGCGGCGAGCTGGTTGCGTACTGTTTGGTTGCTCAGCCCCAGGCGTGCTTCTATCTCGCGCGGCTTTAAGTCGAATTCGTTTTTCAACTCGAAAATCTCCCTTTGCCGCGCTGTGAGCTTTTCTTTTGCCTGGTTAAGTCTTTGGCTGAACTCGTCAAAGCTTAGCCGTGCGTCGCTTCTTTCAGCTGTTGCGTTGCTGTATGATATGAAGTCGACCATCGCCGGATTATTGGCTTGCCGTCTGAACTCTGAGACTACATTGTGGTAGGATATGGTAAAGAGGTAAGCTTTTATTGAACAATCGGGGTTTACGTCCGTGTGCCGCTCCCACAGCTTGACAAAAGTGTCTTGGACGATGTCCTGTGCCGAGACATCCGACTTTACCAGCGAGAGCACATAATGGTATAGTGCCGCCGCCCATTTGTCATACACGAGCCTGAAGCATTCATGTGACCCTCCTCTCAGTCCGATTATAATGTCTTGCTCAGTCATCGCATTCTGTTTGATTGGTGCAAATTTAGGTAAAATTATTCAATAGGCATGTCATTTTTGGCAATTTTCTTTGTTATTCCGCCTCTTTGCATTATCTTTGCACAATGGTTCAGGGCTGGGTGCTGTAAGCCCGCTTGGACGACAGACATTTATGAACTTTCGTATAAAGAAACTTGACATATTCATCGCCAAGCAGTTCGGGCTGCTGTTCGTGGGCACTTTTTTCATCTGCCAGTTTGTGCTGATGATGCAGTTTCTGTGGCGTTATATTGACGATTTGATAGGAAAAGGCTTGTCAATTGAGGTGTTGGGCCAGTTTTTCTGGTACATGGCGTTGATGCTTGTACCTCAGGCTTTGCCCCTTGCCATCCTCCTTAGTTCGCTTATCACTTTTGGTAATCTTGGCGAGAGTTCTGAATTGACAGCCATCAAGGCGGCAGGCATATCTCTTATGCAGAGTTTCCGCTCCCTCATTGTCATAACCGTGTTGATAGCCTTCACGTCTTTTTATTTTCAGAATAATATTGGTCCGCAGGCGAATATGAAGCTTACGCAACTGCTTATATCCATGAAGCAGAAAAGCCCGGAGCTGGAGATACCAGAGGGTATCTTCTACGACGGTATACCAAACTCTAATATTTATGTCCAAAAGAAGAATATGAAAACGGGCAAGCTCTACGGTGTCATGATTTATCGCATGACGCAGAGCTATGAGGATGCGGCCATAATACTTGCCGATTCGGCAATGCTTCAGTCTACGGCGGAGAAGAAACACTTGTTGTTGACTCTGTGGAGTGGCGAGTGGTTTGAGAATATGCGTGAGTCGGAGTTTGCTGGTACGGCAGCAGTGCCATACCGCAGGGAGACATTTACGGACAAGCGCATAGTGATAGATTTCGACGGCGATTTCTCCATGACTGACGCAGCTTCTCTCTCCAATAATGCCCGTGGAAAGAGTCTGAGCCAAATTAGCAACGACATAGATTCACTCAACCATACCTACGACAGCATTGGCAGGGCTTTCTACAACGAAGCTCGGCGCGTTTATTTCCCTACTCCTCAGATAAGCAAGAAAGATTCGTTGAGAGAGGTCAGGTCGGGCGCAAGCGGCAAGATTGACATAGACAAGTTGTTCAACAAAATGAAGATTGACCAGCGGCAGATGGCCATATCGTCGGCTTTGGGCAATGTGCAGCGTGAAACGTCAGACTTGGAATTCAAGGCAATGATGACGCAAGATAACGACCGTTTGATACGTAACCACCAGCTTGAGGCACAAAACAAGTTTGCCCTCTCTTTGCAGTGCCTTATCTTCTTCTTCATAGGTGCACCTCTCGGAGCCATCATCAGAAAGGGTGGACTTGGTATGCCTATCATTATCTCTGTGCTTGTGTTTATAGTCTATTACATACTCGACAACTCTGCCTACCGTATGGCGCGGCAGGGCTCGTGGCCGGTTTGGATAGGTCACACACTTGCCCCGATAGTGCTTACGCCGCTTGCCGTATTTGTCACTTATAAGGCACAAAACGACTCGATGGTATTCAATGCCGACGGATGGAAGTCGTTCTTCCAGAAAGCTCTTGGGCTGCGAACAAAGCGAAGCGTGCAGGGCAAGGAAGTGATAATAGAAGATCCACACTATGCTGACGACGGAGAAGTACTGCGTAGGTTGAACCAGGAGATAACAGACTATTCGCAAAGGCACAACCTAAAGTCGCCGCCTAATATAATAAAGGTATTCTTCAAGTACGAGGAGGATCATGAAATAGAGCGCATAAGCGATGAGCTGGAGGCTGTGATAAAGGATTTGTCCAACACGCGTGATTCTCAGGTATTGCATTATTTGAACATGTATCCGGTGCTTGCGGTTAAGGCACATACAAGACCTTTCGATCACAGATGGATGAATGTACTTGCTGGAATAGTGGTGCCATTGGGCATATTCTTCTATTTCCGCATGTGGATGTTCCGTCTGAGACTGCTTCACGACCTTAAGGTTATAAAGTACACTGATACGCAAATTGCAAACTACGTGGCGCGCTTTTAAAATAAGGTGTGCACTTAAATAAAACAACAAACAATTACATTATATAAATATGTCCGAATTCAAACTTAGCAGCATTGAAGATGCCTTGCAAGATTTCAAGCAAGGAAAGTTCGTCATCGTTGTTGACGACGAGGATCGTGAGAATGAGGGAGATCTTATAACTGCGGCCGAGATGATTACCCCGGAGAAGGTCAACTTCATGCTGAAGAATGCGAGGGGCGTTCTTTGTGTGCCAATCACAATGTCGCGCGCAGATGAGCTTGACCTACCGCACCAGGTGGCTGACAACACGTCTATGCTTGGAACCCCGTTCACCATAACAGTGGACAAGCTTGAAGGTTGCACTACAGGCGTGTCGACTCATGACAGGGCGGCTACCATAAAAGCCCTTGCCGATCCTGAATCGACAACACAGACGTTTGGAAGACCAGGACACATCAACCCGCTTTATGCTCAGGACAACGGCGTATTACGTCGTTCAGGTCACACTGAGGCTGCCGTGGATCTTTGTAAATTGGCTGGACTTTATCCTGCCGGGGCGCTTATGGAGATAATGAACGACGACGGCACAATGGCAAGATTGCCACAACTTCAGGAAAGAGCAAAGGAGTGGGGCATGAAAATCATAAGCATTAAGGATCTTATCTCTTATCGCCTTAAGCATGAGACAAGCATTGAGGTTGGCGTCGAAGTAGACCTGCCTACCATCTATGGTCATTTCCACCTTATACCTTTCCGTCAGACAAGTAACGGACTTGAGCATATGGCTTTGGTGAAAGGGGAATGGAAAGAGGATGAACCAATACTTGTGAGGGTACATTCGTCATGCGCTACGGGCGATATACTTGGCTCTATGCGGTGTGACTGCGGTGAGCAATTGCACAAAGCTATGCAGATGATAGAGAAGGAAGGCAAGGGCGTGCTCATCTATATGCAGCAAGAGGGCCGTGGAATTGGGCTCATGAATAAAATTGCCGCTTACAGGTTGCAGGAAGATGGGCTTGACACGGTAGATGCAAATGTGCACCTCGGTTTCAAGCCGGACGAGCGTGATTATGGATGTGGCGCGCAGATGCTCAGGCATCTTGGTGTTCACAAGATGCGCTTAATGACAAATAATCCGACAAAGCGTGTGGGTTTGGAGGCTTACGGTCTGGAGATAGTTGAGAATGTCCCTATAGAGGTCACTCCTAATCGTTATGACATAAAGTATCTACGTACAAAGCGCGACCGTATGGGTCATACACTTCATTTGAAATAAAATATGCAAAAAATATGTGCAAAAAGTGACTTTTTAAGTTGAAATATAGCTAACTTCTTTGCTATATGAACCAAAATGCTTACTTTTGCACATAATCAAAAATAAACTGATAAAGATTATGCCACAATTATCAGACCGTCTGAACCGCCTTGCCCCATCTGCTACGCTTGCAATGTCGCAAAAGAGCAGCGAGATGAAGGCGCAGGGCATCGATGTAATCAATATGAGTGTCGGTGAGCCGGACTTTATGACTCCTGACCATATAAAGGAAGCTGGGAAAAAAGCTATCGACGAAAACTATTCTAAGTATTCGCCTGTGCCTGGATACATGGACTTGCGCAAGGCCATCTCTGAGAAGCTTGAACGTGAGAACCATCTTTCATATTCTCCACAAGAAACAATTGTTGGTACAGGTGGCAAGCAAGGTGTTTGCAATGCCATTCTTGCATTGGTGAACCCAGGTGATGAAGTCATCATTCCAGCTCCATATTGGGTAAGCTATCCACAGATGGTGAAGCTTGCAGGAGGCGTACCCGTAGTTGTGCGTACAGCATTTGGCAACAATTTCAAGATGACCCCTGAACAGCTTGAGGCTGCCATAACGCCAAAGACTAAAATGCTGATTTTATGCTCGCCGAGTAATCCTACAGGTAGCGTCTACACTCAGCAAGAGTTGGACGACTTGGCAAAGGTGGTGCTTGGACATGAAGAACTATATGTGCTTTCCGATGAAATATATGAGCACATAAACTATGTGGGATTTCAGGCAAGTATAGCCGCATATCCAAATATGAAAGAGCGTACGGTCATTTGCAATGGCGTGAGCAAAGCTTATGCTATGACAGGATGGAGGCTTGGATGGGTGGCAGCTCCTGAATGGATAATAAAGGGCATGAACAAGCTACAAGGACAGTACACCAGTGGTACATGTGATGTAAGTCAGCGTGCTGCACTGGAGGCTTATAAGGGAAGCCAACAATGTGTTGAGGATATGCGGAAAGCCTTTGAGCGTAGGCGTGATCTTATAGTGTCTTTGGCTCGTGAAATCCCAGGATTGGGCGTAAATGTTCCTGATGGGGCTTTCTATCTGTTCCCGAATTGTAAAAGCTTCTTTGGAAAAGTTTCTGGTAGTTTCACAATCAACAATTCCACTGACTTTGCGATGTATCTATTGCAGGAAGCGCATGTAGCAACAGTGGCTGGAGATGCCTTCGGAGAACCAGATGGTTTCCGCATGAGCTATGCTACGAGCGATGATAATATTCGCGAGGCAATGCGGCGGATAAAAGTGGCTTGCGCGAAACTGAAATGATTTTGCACAGTTCTCAATAAAAATTTTGTTAAATAATAAGGAATAAGCACGAATATATACAAAAAGTTGCTATCTTTGCGTTCGGTTATGGAGTCGTTGGCTTTGCCAAGTAGCTAAGGCTTTCTTAATCGGTCTGATGGATTGAAACAAGAGAAAATAAGAAATAATTTTATTTATAACCAAAAATTTAATAAACAAAAAACTATGGCAACTACACAAAAAGCCGCAGCCCCACAGGCTGCACAGAAGTCTAAGGGCTTCACTGGTATTAGAGGTGCATTCTGGATTATCGTCCTCTGCTTCATCGCAGCCCTCTGCATTTACAATCTCTGGCTCGGCAATGGCTCCAACTTCCAGGGTGGTGACAATGCCAATGCTCCTCTCAACATCTTTGGTACTATCTATAAGGGTGGTTACGTGGTGCCTATCATCCACACTCTTCTTCTTACCGTTCTTTGCCTTGCTGTCGAGCGTTACTTCGCTCTGAAGACCGCTTTTGGTAAGGGCTCTCTGACCAAGTTCGTTGCTAACATCAAGGCTGCTCTTGCTGCCAACGATTTTGCAAAAGCTGAGGAGCTCTGCAACAAGATGCAAGGTTCTGTTGCTAATGTTGTGCTCGCTTCGCTGCACGCTTATCAGGACATGGAGAGTGGCGCTAATGCTTCTCTGAAGAAGAGCCAGAAGGTGGCACGCATCGAGCAGGCTCACGAGGAGGCTACTCAGTTGGAGATGCCTACTCTGCAGATGAACCTTCCTATCCTTGCTACTATCGTTACCCTGGGTACACTTACTGGACTTCTCGGTACTGTGACCGGTATGATTCGTTCGTTCCAGGCTCTGGCCGCTGGTGGTGGTGGTGACTCTCTCGCCCTTTCAACTGGTATTTCTGAGGCTCTGGTCAACACAGCTTTCGGTATCGCAACATCTTGGTGCGCCGTGATTGCTTACAACTTCTATACTAACAAGATTGATAAGCTCACATACGCACTTGACGAGGTAGGTTACACAATCGCACAGACATACGAAGCAAACCACACAGACGAGGCTTAATTTTTGCTTATCCATAACCCTTTAAAATTTTAGTGTATGGCTAAGATAAAAATTAAGAAAGCGGACGTCTGGATCGACATGACACCTATGTCGGACGTGATGGTGCTTTTGCTGACTTTCTTCATGCTGACATCTACATTCGTCAAGCAAGAGCCGGTAAAGGTGAACACGCCTGGAAGTGTGTCGGAAATCAAAGTTCCAGAAAGTAATGTCCTGACGATACTCGTCAATAATGACGGAAAGATCTTCATGGGCATGGACAAGACCACCGATGCTCAGAACACCCTCAATGAGGTGGCTGACAAATTCGGCATTTCCTTGTCTAAAGCTCAGGAGAAGGCTTTCTTGGATGATCCTATGTGGGGAGTTCCAATGGATAAGCTTACTGCTTATCTGTCCCTGGATAAGAACATCAGACCTAACGAACTCAAAAATTTCGGTATTCCAACTGACTCTGTAAAGGGAAAGACTGGTGAGGCCGCTATGAGTGAGTTCCAGCTCTGGGTGCAAGCAGCTCATAATGCAAACCCTGATGCTAAGATAGCAATCAAGGCAGACGAAAAAACTCCTTACAAGACTGTAAAGAAGATTATGAATGAGTTGCAGGATATGAATGAGAACCGTTACTATCTGATTACTCAATATAAGAAAGCGGAGGAATAAAAGATGGCAGTAGGAAAAAGCAAACAGAAGAAGATGAATGTCCGCGTGGACTTCACTCCTATGGTTGATATGATGATGCTTCTTATCACGTTCTTCATGCTATGTACGTCTTTGGCAAAGCCACAGACAATGGAATTGAGTATGCCGAGTAACGATAAGAACCTTACAGATCAAGATAAAACCGTAACTAAGGAATCGTACACTATCACGATTTATTGTGCGGCAAACAATCAGATCTACTATGTGGCAGGACAGGTGAAACCGGAAGATCCCAAGTGCTTGAAGAAAACTACATGGGGACAGAAGGGCATCCGTTCAGTAATTTACAATCACGAGACTGAAGATGGCACAACTCCTACAAAAGATGTTATGGCTGCAAAGGCAAAGCTTGACCAGGAAAAGGCTGATCCAAATAAGAAGATGCCGGATTCCATATACGACAAGCGTTTGTCTGCAATCAAGGCTGGTAACATTGATGGTAGGCACATCAATACTTTGACGATAATCATCAAGGCAACAGACAATTCTACTTATAGGAATTTGGTTGATGCTCTTGATGAGATGCAGATTTGCTCAATCGGTAAGTATGTGATTGACAAGTTGAATGATCAAGACTTGAAGCTTCTCAAGGAGAACGACGTCAAGTTATAAGGTACATAGCTAAAAGAAAGGTTAAGAAATGGCAAATATTGATTTAACAAGAAATGGCTGGTGTGACCTTATATTCGAAGGACGTAACAAGGCTTACGGTGCTTATAAGCTCCGTACGAGCACAGGTCAGAGAAACCTTAAGGCCATCATCACAATTGCAATTCTCGCTGCAGCTGCAATAATCATTTTCTGGGCAAAGACGCGGTATGACGAATACCAAATGGCGCACCAGAAGAATCAGCAGGTGACAGAACTTTCTGCGCTCAATCAGCCAAAGAAGAAAAAGGCTGAGGTTAAGCGTAAGATAGAGGTAGAGCAAAAGAAGGAAGTGGTCAAAGAGGTTAAGTCTTCTATCAAGTTCACAGCTCCTGTTATCAAGAAAGATGACGAGGTGAAGCCAGAGGAGGAGATGAAGTCTCAGGATGAGTTGATGAAAACCAACACCGCTATCGGTGCCCTCGATGTAAAGGGTAACTCTGAGAACGGTCAGATTCTTCAGGTAACACAGCGTGTGGCCGACGAGCCTGTAAAGGCAGAGCCTAAGCCAGAGGTCGAGAATAAAGTCTTCGACGTGGTGGAGGAGATGCCTTCATTCCCAGGTGGTCCTGCTGCCTTGATGAAGTATCTTGCTGATAACATCAAGTATCCTGTCGTTGCTCAAGAGAATGGCGTACAAGGTCGTGTTGTGGTATCATTCGTCGTTGAGAAGGATGGTTCTATCACAGACGTAAAGGTTGTACGTTCTGTTGACCCGTCACTCGACCGTGAGGCTACACGCGTTGTAAAGAGCATGCCAAGGTGGAATCCAGGTAAGCAAAATGGTTCTGCCGTTCGTGTGAAGTACAACGTGCCGGTATCCTTCAGGCTCCAGTAACATCTAATACATTTGAAATATATACTTTATTGTATATGAAACTTACATCTTACATTTTAGTAGGATTAACGTTAGCCTCCGTCCTTTTATCTTCTTGCGGCAATGGCAAGAAGAGTAAGGACGGTAGGACAGACACTTACTCATCAGGGACAATATCTTTTGTCTCTGATGAGAGTTTTAGTCCTATCATCGAGGAAGAACGTGAAGTCTTCCAACATGATTACCCACAAGCAAAGGTTACTCCTGTTTATTGCAGTGAGACCGATGCCATCAACAAGCTTCTTGGCGAAAAGGTATGGCTTGCGTTTACAGCACGCAGGTTCAAACCTTCTGAAATCAAGAGTCTTGAGGCAAAGCAATATCGTCCTGTAGCTATTGACATTGCTTATGATGCACTTGCATTTATAGTCAATAAAAATAATAGCGATACACTCATTTCCGTGCAGAATATCAAAGATATAATGAATGGAAAGGCCACGCGATGGGGTGATATTTATAAAGGAAGCAAGCGTGGCACTATAACGGTAGTTTTCGATAATCCAAAGTCGAGCACTGTACATTATGTTGAAGATTCCATTCTCGGCGGTAAACCTATTCTTAACAAGAATGTTGCTGCGGTAAATAAGACCGCTGAGGTGATTAAATATGTAGAACAGAATCCGGAAGCTATTGGTATTATTGGTAACAATTGGCTTAACGACAAGCGAGACACGACTAATCTTACGTTTAATAGGAATATACGTGTTATGAGCGTGAGTCGTCAGCATCCTGCTACGGTATACAATAGCCGCAAGCCATATCAATATTACATTTATAATGGCGAATATCCTCTAATACGTACTCTTTATGCCCTTCTTAATGATCCAAGGCAAGGGTTGCCTTGGGGATTTGCCCACTTCATACAGGGGCCTAAGGGACAGCGTATTGTGATGAAGGCTGGTTTGTTGCCGGTAATGGGTAATATTAATGTTAGAGATGTTAATGTTACTCAATAGTTGAAACTTTCCAGTTTTGTTCTCGTCTTTTCAATAACGAATTAATATTATACGATTATGAAAATATACAAATATCTTTTAGCAGGAGTGCTGACCATTGGTGCTGCTGCCCCTGCAATAGCTCAGACAGATGTCAAGGCTGTTGCGGCCCAGGCCACAGAGATAATTAAGGCAAAAGGTCCTGAATTTGACAAGCAGGTCAAACAGCTTTATAAGTCTAATAAAAAGAATCCCGAGGCTCTTGTTGCTATCGGCAGAGCATTTTATAATGCTAAAGATTATGACAATGCTGATTTGTTTGCTGATTATGCGCTCCAGCAGGCGAAGTTTTCCTATGCTCCTGCCTTTCTTCTGAAGGGTGACATTTGCGTTTCTAAGGATGATGGTGGTGGTGCTGCCACAAACTATCAGCAGGCTAAGCATTTCGCTCCAAAGGATCCAGAAGGTTATTATAAATATGCTATGGTGCTTCGTGGCCGTAGCCCACAGGAGGCAATAGATAATCTTGAGGAGCTTCGTAAGCAGGTGCCAGACTATCCTGTAGACGCTCTTGCAGCTCGCATTTATTACACATCCAAGGAGCCCAACCGCTTTGAGAAGGCTGAAGAATACTATAATAAGATTTCAGATGTCTCGAAAATGAGCGATGATGATATTACCAAGTATGCCATGACAGAGTTCCTGCTTGGAAAGCGTGAAAAGAGCATAGAGGTTGCCAAGGCAGGTTTGCAGAAGGATCCACGTCGTGCAGGATGGAATCGTCTTGCTTTCTGGAATTACACGGACTTGAAGGATACGCAGAATGCACTCGATTATGCTGACCGCTTGTTCAACAAGAGTGACAGTGCGCATATTACAGCAGATGACTATGCTTACTATGGTACAGCCTTGCAGCAAGCAAAGCGTTGGGATGATGCACTTAATTCATACAACAAAGCTCTTTCTGCACTTAAGAGTGATACTGGAGCTATTGTTTCTGAAACTGTTGTGCTGAAGAATCTTTCAGATGTGTACAAGGAGAAGGGTGAATATGACAATTCTATCGCTTACCTTGAAAAGTCAATCCATAGCAAGAAGGAACAGACGCTTGACGATTATGACAATCTTGGCGGATTGTACACGGATATAGCTGCCAGGAAGACACAGGCAGGCGATGCAGCTGGAGCTGCTGAAGCTTTCAAGAAAGCCGACGCTGTATATGCAGAGATGATGCAGAAGTTCCCCAACTATGAGAACTATGGCAATTACATGCGTGCCCAAATTAATGCAAACCTTGATCCTGACAGCAAGCAAGGATTGGCTAAGCCTTTCTATGAAACACTTGCCGCATCACTTGGCGCAAAGGAAGGCCGCAACAACAGTGAGAATGCTATGCTTAAGCAGGCCTACTTCTACCTCATGGTATACGAGTACAATGTCAAGCATGACACGACAGCCTCTAAGGGCTGGGCTGAAAAGCTGCTAACGATTGACCCGGATAATGAGGTCGCAAAGCAGGTTCAGAGTTTGAAGTAAGATATACGATTTTCCGTATTTATTCTTATAAACAGCTTTAAAAGGCGTAGCGATTTTCTTCGTTACGCCCTTTTTGATGACAGTCAAGCTTAAAACGATATGAAAAAGACTCTATTAACCTTATTGTTAGCACTTTGGATTGTAGCAACCTATGCTCGGCACTATGATGTTGTTGTGGTAGGAGGTGGAACAAGCGGTGTGTGTGCGGCTGTGCAGAGTTCGCGCCTTGGTGCAGCAACATTGCTCATAGACCCAACGCCTTGGCTTGGCGGTATGCTGACGCAGGCAGGCGTGAGCGCAACCGACGGTAATTTTAACTTGCCTTCAGGCATGTGGGGCGACTTCCAGCAAGCTCTTGTGAAACACTATGGTTCTTTTAATGCACTTGCCACAGGCTGGGTTAGTAATATCCAGTTTGAGCCGTCTGTAGGTAACAACATATTTCAGCAGTGGGTGAAAGGAGAACATAAGCTTACATATACGCCTAATGCTACTTTTAAGAACCTTCGTCGCTTGCCTAAAGGATGGGAGATTACATTCCTTCATGAAAGTAAAATGGAGAAAGCTACTTGTTCTTACATCATAGATGGGACAGAACTTGGCGATGTTGGCAAGCAGGCAGGACTGAAATATCACATAGGCTTGGATTCTCGCACTGATACAGGCGAAGCACAGGCTTTGGCTGAGGCGCGGAGTATAATACAGGACATGACATACGTGTTGACTGTGAAGTTTTATGATACTCCGCAGACAATAGCTCGTCCTGTCGGTTACAATCCTATGGAGTTCAGAAACTGCTGCGTCAATCCGCTCAATGATTCTACGTCGCGGCAGAAGCTTTGGAGTCAGCACATGATGATGACCTATGGCAGACTGCCCAATGGCAAGTATATGATAAACTGGCCGTTATCCGGCAACGACTATTATCTGAACGATGTGGATTATACGCCTGAGCAGCGCGTTGAGGCAGAGAAGAAGGCAAAGGCGAAGAGCCTGCGTTTCCTCTACTTCATGCAGACAGAGTTGGGTATGGACTCCCTTGGCATAGTCAGGGAATATCCTACTGCCGATGGGTTGCCGTTCTTTCCTTATTATCGTGAAGGTCGGCGTTTTGAGGGTAGAGTTCTCTTTACCTTAAACGACATTATAAAACCTTATTCCCAGCCTACTAAACTTTACCGTACGGCAGTTCTCGTAGGTGATTATCCTGTTGACCAACATCACAACGAAAAGCCAGTAAAAGACTTGATCTTGCCGGATATTCCTTCTTGGGGCTTGCCTATGGGTGTATTCTTTCCTAAGACAGAGGACAGGTTGCTGCTTGCCGAAAAGGCAATCTCTGTTACTAATCTTGTGAATGGCACGTCGAGGTTGCAACCGGTGTCAATGCAGATAGGGCAGGTGGCAGGAACGTTGGCAGCTATGGCTGTCAAAGAAAAATGTTTGCCAAAGGACTTGAGTGTGCGCGCGGTGCAAGCGCAGTTATTAAGCACTGGCAATTATCTTTTGCCATATCTTGATGTTCCTAAGAGCGATGCCCGTTTTGCCATATACCAACGCATAGGTGTAACAGGCATTTTGCGTGGCGTAGGGAAGCATAAAGATTGGAAAAACGAGACATGGCTTGAGGCTGACAGCATTTTGAAACGTGCTGATTTGCAGCCATTGGCAGATTTCTATGGCCTTGATGAAACCTTCCAGGGCAATAATCCTGTCTCTGTAGATGAAGTCGTGGCTTTCATTGATAAAGTTAAGTTGCTTGCCTCACGCCGCCCAAACAACTTAAAAGGAAAAGCTCATACTATTGATGAAATAAGAAGAGTCTTTGGCATACCAAAGGACGGCATTATTAAGCGAGGCGATTATGCAGTGCTCGTTGACCAATTGTTGAATCCGTTTGACACAAAGGATGTTGACCTATTGGGCAATTGGAAATAGCATTACATGATGCTGTCAAAGAACAGCCAAATATTGAGTATGGTCACTATGCATGCCAATGAATACAGTAACACAGTATTCCATTTTTTGTTTACATAGTGTCCCATCACCTTCTTTGAAGAAGTCAGGCTTACTTGCAGAAAGACGGTGAAAGGCAGTTGCAGGCTCAGAACCATTTGTGATATTAGTAGTCCTTTGAACGGGTCGCCGATAAAGAGGATTACGAGCAGGGAGACTCCATAGCTTATTGCAATGCCTACGATAGAGTGGGGGTCTTTGGAGTTGTATGACTCGTTGAACATTCCTGCGAATATAGAACCTGCTGCCATTCCGCTTGTTATGGTGCTTGATATTCCGGCGAGCAACAGGGCAATGGCGAAGATGTTGCCGGCATTGTTGCCAAGCAGTGGCGTCAGCAAGTCTTTGGCTTGTGCAAGGTCTGTAACCTCAGTGCCGTGCTGATAGAATGTAGTGGCTGCAAGCAAAATCATGGCACTGTTGATAGCCCAGCCTACAATCATAGAGAAAAGAGTGTCAAAAAACTCATAGTGCAGAGCCTTTTCTATACTTTCCTTGCCTTTCTTGTTTATCTCGCGGCTTTGTACCACCTCTGAGTGGAGAAAAAGGTTGTGCGGCATTACCACTGCGCCAAGCACGCTCATTATTATAAGCAGACTGCCCTGTGGCACACTTGGCACCACCCAGCCAGTGGCTGCTTGTCCCCAGTCGATGTCAACAAGAAAAAGCTCATATATAAAGGACAGGCCTATGATGGATACGAAGCCGATGATTGCGCGCTCCATCCTTTTATAAGTATTTGTGAACAGCAGGGCAACTACTGTGATGACCGTTATAATGGAGCCTGCTATTATAGGTATGCCAAACAACATTTGTAAGGCGATGGCAGAGCCGAGAATCTCAGCCATTGACGTTGATATGCTTGCGAGCACAGCGCTGCCTACTATTGGGCGGCTGACCCACGATGGAGTGTATTTGGTTGCAGCTTCGCTCAGGCAGAGTCCTGTGACTATTCCCAAGTGGGCAACATTGTGTTGCAAGGCTATAAGCATGATTGTGGACAAAGTGACTACCCACAGGAGCTTGTAACCAAATTCAGAACCAGCAGCAAAATTGCTTGCCCAGTTGCCCGGGTCAATAAACCCCACCGTCACAAGCAAGCCGGGGCCTATATATCTTAGAATGTCGAGACCGCCAAGAATATGCTTGTGGTCTTTGCGCTTTAGCTCTGATATTATGTTCATAAGTAATAGTTTTGTCCTATAAGCTTTGCTTATGGCGCTTGATGTATGTCCTTATTTCTTTGCAAAGGTAATGTAAATTCGTTGGAAAGCAAAGAAAAACTACCTGAAACTGTTCTTGTTGTAGAAGACATTTTCCGTTTTATAAGGAAACTTTACCAAAAACAGAGGTCTCCGAATATAGGCTGAAAAATGAAAAAGTACAGTTCTGTGTGTCACGTACGCCCTTTCTGGAGGACTCGTACGCCGTACGTGTGCCATAAATACGGCGGTTTTATGACATAAGTACGGCGTACATGAATGGTAAGTACGGCGTACATGAGATGCCTTTGCGCCGTAAAGGTGTGGCAATTACGGCGTAAAGAACTTTGGCGTAAACAGTAAGAATAAAGCTATTGTTATAAGTTATTGACAATAAGCGTGTTACAATTTTAGCTGAGAATCGCGTATTTGAAGCCGAAGGACACCTTGATGAAAACTTTGCCACTCATGAATGAGCGATTGTAAAG
The DNA here is from genome assembly GCA_964655685.1 of uncultured Prevotella sp. GTDB lineage: Bacteria > Bacteroidota > Bacteroidia > Bacteroidales > Bacteroidaceae > Prevotella. Next base: position 24,808 of record CAZZNO010000008.1, on the reverse strand, counting down.
ACTTTTTCGTGCTATTCCCAGTAGTTTCCACTTTTATTTTATGAGACTTGTTATAATTGTGTGACAGCCCTTGTTTTGACAGTTTCCGCTAAGGGATAGTAAATAGGTATGGATTCTTGACAATAGTGTACGGTTTCGTGTAATCGTACAAAATGACGTACTTTTTACTTTAAATCGTACAGCTTGTGTGCAAAATTTATATTAGTTTTGCAAAATAATGAATGTTATGTGCAATATGTGCTAACTTATTTACAAAAACCAAAAACCAATATTATTAATTATGAAGAAAGGTCCATACCACATCGGCAACGTCCGATGGATTACCGCTCTTTTAATAGCCGTCGCACTACCTCTGACAGCCAGTGGAGAAGCTCCGGCAGGCAGCGGACCGGTAAAGGCAGAGCAACAACAACAGACGCGCATCGTGCAAGGCACGGTCGTTGACGATGCCGATGGTACGCCACTCGTAGGCGTGACTATTAAGGTAAAAGGCAAGAACACGGGTACCGTGACGGATGTCGATGGAAACTTCTCTCTTTCCATCCCTACGCGCGGAGCAACCTTGCAGTTCAGTTACATTGGCTATAAACCGCAGGATGTTTACATCGTAGATCAGGCCATTGTTAGTGTGAAAATGAAGGCGGACGATGCATCTCTCAATGAGGTCGTGGTTGTAGGTGCAGGTACACAGCGTAAGATAGCCGTCACCGGAGCCATTGTTGGCGTATCTGGTAAGGAATTCAATGCGCCTACATCATCGCTAACATCTAATCTTGCAGGTAAACTTGCTGGTGTCATCTCTCGCACGTCTACGGGTGAGCCTGGCTCTACATCTGAGTTCTACATCCGTGGTGTGGGAACGTTTGGCGGTCGTGCCACGCCGCTGATTTTGCTCGACGGTATAGAGATTTCGGCTTCCGACTTGAACCGCGTCCCTGCCGAAAACATCGAGACTTTCTCCATACTTAAAGACGCTTCTGCCACAGCTATATATGGTGCACGTGGTGCTAACGGCGTTATGCTCGTGACAACCAAGTCGGGTATGGAAAACCAAAAGGCAACTATTAAGGTTTCGATAGAAAACTCTATTGTCAGCCCGCAGCACATGGTGGATTATGTTGACGGTGCCACGTATATGGAGCTGTATAACGAGGCTCAGCTCGCCCGTACGCCGAACGCCACGCCGCGCTACTCGCAGGAGGCAATAGAAATGACGCGCAATCACACCGCTCCATACCGTTACCCTGACGTGGACTGGCAGGACATAATGTTCAAGAACAGCACCATGAACCAGCGTGCCAACATAAACATTTCGGGTGGTGGCGCACGTGTTACCTATTATATGAGCCTTCAGGCAAACCACGATACCGGATTGCTCGATATACCAAAGGTGTATTCGTTCGACAACAACATAAACCGCTGGAACTACAACTTCCAGAACAACATATCTTATAAGGTTACGACGACTACTAAGGTGACGATGCGTATGAACGCCAACATCGCCAACAACAAAGGACCAAACTATAGCGTCTCCGACTTGTTTGCCGCTGCTTACGACGTGAACCCGGTAATGTTCCCGGCAACGTTCCCTGCTCAGGAAGGCGACACGCACATACGCTTTGGTAATGCTTTCCTTTCGGGAAACAATACTTATCGTAACCCTTACGCTTACATGCTGACCTCGTTCAATGAGACGAACGCCAACACTATAAACGTGTCTATGAATATAGACCAGAACTTTGACTTCGTAACCAAAGGTCTGTCGGCTAAACTTCTCGTGAACCTCAAGAGCTGGTCGCAGGTGTCTTATCACCGTGACATCCAGCCTTACTACTATCGCATAAACACCACAACGTGGGATCCAGCCAATCCAAATGTATTTGATCTTGAGCGAGTTGGCGATTCTGGTCAGGACTATGTCACAGAGTCAGACCCCAGCCGCAACAACGACCAGACCATTTACATAGACGGGCGTATAGACTACAACCGCAACTTCGGCAAACACTATGTGTCGGGTATGGCAATGTATATGCAGCGTGAGTTCCGCAGTGGCACCTTACCTAACAGGGTACAGGGCTTGTCTTTCCGCGCTACATACGACTACGACCACCGCTATCTTGCAGAGTTCAATGCCGGTTACAATGGTTCTGAGCGTCTACCTAAAGGCAGCAGGTTCGAGTTCTTCCCAGCCGTTTCTGTAGGATGGGTTGCAAGTGAAGAAAAATTCTGGGCTCCTGTAAAGCCATACGTCAACTTCTTCAAGATTCGTGGCAGTTATGGACTTGTAGGTTCTGACGACATGGGCGGCAGCCACTTCCTTTTCACCAACGACATTACCCTCGGTGGTGGTGGTGAGTACAAGACGGGCATCAACGGTGAGTTGTCGCTGCGTGGTCCTCGCTTCAACAACTATGCTGTTGAAAACCCACGTTGGGAAAGAGTTAAGAAGCTCGACATTGGTGTGGACGTAGAGCTGTTCAACCAGATACGCATTACGGCAGACTACTTCTATGACAAGCGTGACCGCATCCTCATGGAGCGTGCTTCGTTCCCACTCATATTGGGATACTTCAACGCTACGCCGTGGTCTAATATAGGTAAGGTAGACAACCGTGGTTTCGATATGAGCGTTGACTGGAAGAAGGAAATCTTCCCGAAGTTTATAGTTGACCTGCGCTTTAACATGACCTATAACAAGAACAAGTATGTGTATGTAGACGAGCCTGACTATCCGTACGTATGGCAGACACAAACAGGCAAGCCGTTGAGCCGCCAGGTTGGTTACATTGCCGAGGGCTTGTTCGAAAGCCAGGAGGAGATTGACAACTGGCCGGTGCAGAGCCTTGGCTCACAGGTCATGCCGGGTGACATAAAATACCGCGATGTCAATGGTGACGGCGTGGTGAACACGGAAGACCGCGTAATGATTTCGCCTTATGGAGGTATGCCGCGCATACAGTATGGTATCGGTCTTGACATAAACTACAAGAATATCGACTTTGGTATGTTCTTCAATGGCTCCGGCAAACGCAGCCTTATGATTAACAACCTCGACCCGTTCCGTTCTAACCTCAACAATGGCGACAGGAATGTGATGAAGTTTATTGCTGACAACCACTGGTCGGTTGACGATCCAAATCCAAATGCCAAATATCCTCGCCTTGGACTCACGGCAGAGAGCATCAACAACAACACCGTGGCAAGTACATACTGGCTTCGCAACGGTAACTTTATACGACTGAAGACCCTGGAGCTGGGCTATTCGTTCCCGCACGTGCGCATCTATGCCAACGCCGACAACGTGGCAGTATGGAGCAAGTTTAAAGAGTGGGATCCTGAACTGTCTTACAATTCCTACCCATTGCAGCGTACAATTAATATTGGCGCACAACTTAAATTCTAACAACAATACTAAAGATAAATATGAAAAGAAAGATAAAATTGCGTAGAACCGTAATCACGGCAATGGCTGCACTGTTGACATTGTCGTCGTGCGACTACCTCAATGTACTGCCACCGGAGCAGGTGGGGCCTGAAGATACCATGAAGGACGAGCAGGCTACGCTCGGTTTCCTATTCTCGTGCTATAATGCCATTAGAACGACCAATGCCATGAAGTATGAGTCGTGGGAATCGTCAACCGACGAGTTTGTAGAGCCTGCTGTAAAAAACCGCCAAGGCCAGAGGGTGGCATGGAACCAGCTGTCATCTACAAGTTTCCCTGAGTATTGGGAAAACCTTTACAGCTATATAGGCCAGTGCCATCTGTTCCAAAGAGAGATAAAGCAGCAGGAACCGCTTGGCATGACTCAGGAAACCAAGGACGCTTGGACAGTGGAAACTGAGTTTGTTAAAGCCTACTATCACTCTCGCCTGCTGGCACTCTATGGCCCAATACCAATCGTAAACGAATATCCTTCGCAGAATATTCCAACCAGTTCCATGCCTGGCAGATACCACTACGACTATGTGGTAGACTATTGCGTCAATCTTTTGGATTCTGTGGCAAAGTTGTTGCCGGCAACTCGTCCGGACGCAGAATGGGGTCGCGCTACAAAGGGAGCTGCTTTGGCATACAAGTCGCGCATACTGCTTTATGCAGCATCGCCTCTTTGGAATGGATCATTCCCTGACAGAGACTGGAAAAACACCAATTTCGAGACACCAGGTTATGGCACGGAACTTGTAAGCCGCCAATACGACCCGCATAAGTGGGAACGGGCACTTGACGCTGCAAAGGAAGCCATACGCGTAAACGAGAATGAGGGTGGTAGAAGGCTCTTCACTGTAGAGGATGCCATGACGCTTGCCACTATACAGCAGGTTCCTCTGCCATACATTCCCGGTATGGACGAGAATGCGGCTGCTACCGAAGAAGAACGTGACAGCATAATCAATTTCAAGCAGCACGTTCTTGCCATGCGCTATCTCATACACTCAACTGAGGCAGATGGTAACAGGGAGTTCATATTCGGCTTGCACGACACGTCAAGTCAACAGAACGTTAGTGCTACTTTCCCACTGCGCATTATATATAGGAACAGAAATTGGACAAGCGGTTTTGCTGCCGTATCTCCAACGCTCTATACCATAGAGCATTTCTATACCAAGGATGGCAAGCTGCCTTCAAACGACGAGCATTTTGCTAAGCAAAGCGACTGGTTCACCTCGGCAGGTGTAGACCGTCCTGAAGTAATAAAATTGCACGTCAATCGTGAGCCTCGCTTCTATGCTTGGATGACGTTTGATGGTGACAATTTCTCTGAGAAGATGGTAAACGGCAATCCTCTGCGCATGAACATGCGTAGCAATCAGGCCCAGGGCTACAGCCCGTCGGCATACAACCGCGACTATAGCGTTACGGGATACCATACAAAGAAATGGACTCAGCCGAACATCAACTACGGAGCTGCTTCAGGTGACAACATTAAGCGATACATCTATCCTGAATTCAGACTTGCCGAGCTATACCTTAATGCCGCTGAGGCTGCCGCTGCGCTTGGACGCAACGAGGAGGCTTTGCAGTATCTCAACCCGATACGCGAGCGTGCTGGAATACCTGCCCTGACAATGGATATGGTAGAAAAGTCCGGCATGTCGCTTACCGACTGGGTTCGCAACGAAAGATTTGTAGAACTGTGGGGCGAGGGCAAGCGCTACTACGACGTTCGCCGTTGGATGATTGCTCCCGATCGTATGGCACCTGCAGCATACGAGGGCTTGAATGCAATATCAAAGGAGAACCCGTCGATGGAAGAATTTAACCAGCCCACACGCGTCAATCAGCAGTTCCAGTGGAACAACCGCATGTATATGATGCCTATAAGCAGCAAGGAGGTGTACAGCAATCCTCAGCTCATACAGGCTCCAGGCTATTAATCACCATAAAAACTGACAACAAAGAAGATGAAACATATAGTCAATAAACGGCTATGGGCGGCAATGCTGATGGCGGCCGCTCTATGCGGATGCAGCGAGAGTGAATACGACATAGACAACCTTATACCTGAAAGATACGATAAGGTAGTGTATGTCAAAGAGGATGGCATGATAAACGAACAGCTCTATGCCACAGGCGGCGACACTTTCAGCTATACGGTCACAGTTATCAAAACAGGTGCTAAGCCCAATTCTGTGGTGCATGCCACTGTAAGGGCAATGACGCAGGCGGAGCTGGACGACAAGTTTAGCGTGCCAGACATGAAGAACTATAAAAGGATTCCAAACGAGACATTCAAGTTGGATTCTGCCAATCTTGACTTTGGCGCTACCGATGTTTACAAGAATGTGACGGTGACGGTATTGCCGGAAGATATACAGAATCTGCAGCAAGATGATCCTGACGCTATTTGGGTTCTTCCGTTGACGCTTGAAAGCCAGACCGATTCTGTAAATTCTATCAAGAACTACGTGGTTCTGAACTTCCAGAAAGTGCTGGATCCGCGTGTCGGCTTCACCACAACGGATCTGAACACTGTGTTCGAAGGCAATCCTGACAACACTTTGGAAATACCCATTGAGCTTGACGTGAAGAACCAATGGAATTTTGACGCTCAGATAGAATTGGACAACGATTACGTGAATGCTTACAACGCCGCAAACGGTACAGACTATAAGCCTTTCCCGGCTGATTGCGTAAATCTTGAGGGAGGTGGTCTCGTGCATTTCGTGGATGGTCAGCAAGGCGTGTTGCGCGTTACGCCGCTTCTGTCTAAATTGCCAAGGGCAATAGACGAGAACTATATGCTTGCATTGAAACTGAAAAGTGTGACTATGTTCCGTACGTCTGAAAACGACCATTATGTGCTCTGCACTACACAGCGTATTGACCGCAGCAACTGGGGCATTAATCCTAGCACGGAAGAACCTACGGGTGAGGGCGCAGGACAAGGCTTGGCTATCTATGCTTTCGATGGCGACCTGAGTACATACTGGCATTGCCAGACACGTCCAAGCAAGAAGCCATTGCCGCAACATGTAGATATAGACATGAAGCAGGAGTACACGGTATTCCGCATGAGTATGTGTCAACGTTCCGGAACACGTGACCCGAAGGACGGCAATATCTATGCCAGCGATGACGGCGTGAACTACAGGTTTGTAAAGGCTTGGCACATGGAGAAAGACCCGGAGGGCAATGTGCAGCAAGAACAATATTGTGTATTCGATGAACCGATAAAGACGCGTTATTTGCGGCTTGAAGTTACTGATACCTATCGCGCAGGTAACGCAGCATTTGCCTTTGCCGAAATCTATGCGTACGGTTTCTGATAGAGACTACGAGGTCAGAACAAAACCAGTGATTGGTTTGTTCTGACATTCACAAACTACTAATAAAGCCTGCCAAGCTCATTTGAGCTTGGCAGGCTTCTTATTGATGGGTTATATTAACTTGTTGTTTTTAAATCATTTACCTTCAAGACAGTTCTCAATGAATGAACTATTGACAGAGTACAGTTCCTTGTGCTTTTGGAAAATAGGTAGTGATATTTCCTTGAAGGTGATGTTATGTGCATCATCAAGAACAAAGGCAGGGCGGAAGTCTTCGTCTTTTAATGATAGTCTTACGTTTTTCATAGTGATACCCTTGACATGCCTCATGTAGAAGCCCCAGGCTGGCAGTTCACCAAACATAGAGAACTCCGGGTAGCTCTTGATTTGCTCAGGTACTTGCGAGATATGGCTAAGCGGGTAATAGGCAATGCCGGTGGATGACCTTCCGGGGTAGACTATCTCTACATTTTCAAGTGTAACATCTTCCACTTCGTGACCGGGAATGCCAGTTATGGAGCTTGGGCGAGGGTTGTTCACGCTGAAGCCAGGGCCTCTGACATCGTAGTTTATATCAGGTATGTCGAATGGCATCTCTGCAAATACGTTACGTATAGTAATGTTCTTCACTTTGCCAGGTGCGTTTCCGTTGCGATGCCCGAGTCGGATAAAGATAGGATTGCCAGTGTTGATGGCTTTGATATTTTCCACAAGTACATCTTGCAACGTTCCTCCATCCACACATTCCAATGCTATTGCTGAGCGAAACGTGTCTTTCACACGGATATTCCTGACAGTTATATGGCGAAATCCGCCCCATGAAGCAGTACCGAATTTTACTGCGCTTGCACTGCTTGCTATATCGCAGTCTTCTATGAGGATACTGTCATTGCAAGACGTAGTATCATACGATTTCAGACAGATGCCATCATCGGCTGAATTGATATTGCAACCTGATACATGTACTTGCTTGCAATCGGTAATGTCCATGCCGTCATTGTTCCAGTATGCACGGTTTGTGAAATCAACCTTTCTTATGGTAAGGTTGCGGCAAGAGTGGAAAGACATGCCCCAGCAGGCACTGTTCAGTAGCCTTAAGCCATCAATCTTGATGCCTGAGCAATTGGAGAAAAAGAACAGCTTAGGTCTTAAAGGCTCATTGGCACGCCTTCTCCTTTCCGGTATCTTGCCAGAAGCGTCGGGCAAATTAAGTGTGCTGTCTATGGCGAGGGCCAAGGCACGTCCGTTGCCGTCAATCAGACCTGAGCCTATGATGCCCACATTGGCAACTTTATTAGCAACTATAAGAGCCAACGTAGAGTTGTCACCAGCTTCATGCTTTATCAGAGACTTGTAGTCATTGGGATTGCTGCTACCGCGTATGACGGCTTCGCGGTCGAGATCCAGCGTTACATTAGATTTCAAAACTAATGAACCTGTCAGGTATTCACCCTCTGTGAATTTCAAGGTGCCGCCACCTTTGTTACTAAGTTCATCAATAGCCTTCTGAATGGCATTGGTATTCAAAGTTTTCCCATCGGCAATTATGCCATGTTCTTTAGCTATATACACTTTCTGTGCTCCCCATACGGGAGAGCATAGGAGCAATATTAGCATTGAAAAAATAGCTTTTTTCATACAAGAGTAATAATGTAATTAATGTTAGAAGTTTGCCTCTAAGTTAAATATTTTTGGGCATATAAATGTATTGAATGTTGTCAAAGCTGTATCTATAGCTTCGTCTGTCTATTTTCGTACAAAAATGACAGCTTGCCATACAGTGTTTAGCGCTTAATAAAGCTTATGTTGTAGGGATAATTATTTCCCAGTTTTTCGAACTTTATTCTAAATTTATAGCAATGGGCTGAGGAGTCTAACCACACTTGCCCATAGACGTTTGAGAAATGGGAAGTGCACGTTACCGTATATGTCGTTGAACTGTTTGCTGTTGGACTGGTCGTCTAAGAAGACTCTCTTTAGCCTCAACGCCATGCCCTCATCGTAGAAGAAAATATTCGACTCAAAATCGTGCTCGAAACTGCGGAAGTCAACATTGGTACTTCCGCATGTTGAGATGCTATCGTCGCTGACAAGAAATTTAGAATGGTTGAAGCCAGCATCATAAAGATATACTTTCACTCCAGCCTCCAAAGTCTCCATAACATAGCTGATGCTTGCCCATTCCACAATCTTTGAATCGCCGTGCATTGGTATCATTAACCGTACGTCTACTCCGGCAAGTGCGGCGGTACGCATGGCGAAAAGCACGGTTTCGGTAGGCAAAAAATAAGGAGTCTCCATGTAGACATATCGCCTGGCTTCAAGCAAAATTCTTACATAGCCTTGCATTATGTCCGGCCACTCGGTGATGGGGCTGCTTGTTACGACTTGCGCCAAGCAATTATTGGATATTATTGGGTTAAGTGGAGGGTAATAGCGGCGGTCAGTTACGAGTGTGCGGTCTACGAAATACCAGTCGATGAGAAACGCTCGCTGTATGCCGTAAACAGCACCGCCAGTAACGCGCAACATGGTGTCTCGCCATGCTTGTCGCCCTGTGCCTTTAACATAACGTGTGGCAAAGTTCATGCCGCCAATGAAAGCCTCCTTGCCGTCAATGACAATGAGCTTGCGGTGGTTGCGGTAGTTTGCCTTGGAAGTGAAAGCCGGAAACTTGACTGGCATGAACGGATGTACGTCTATGCCGGCATCACGCATACGCTCGAAGAAGGAATTCTTGACTTTCCAACAGGCAACATCGTCATATATTACGCGCACTTCGACACCTTGCATCGCCTTGTTTATCAAGGCATCGGCAATAACTCGCCCCAGCTCGTCGTCGTTGAAAATAAAGATGTCAATGTGGATATGATATTTAGCTTTGCTTATCGACTGTAGCAATACTGGGAAGAAAGCGTAACCGGATGTGTATATATCTACCTCATTGTCCTTGAACGGCAAAGCCATGCTTTGATTCTTAAACAACTGCATCAGTGGACGGTGGGCTTCTGGCAGGTGCAGGTCTTTCTGCTCAGCAAACTCAAGCATGGACCGTTTGGTTAATTGGTCAAGCGAACGTTGACTGATGAGCCTTTCCTTGCGTGTATTCTGACCAAAGAAAAAGTATAGCACGATGCCTACTAACGGCAATGCCCACAGTACAAGAAGCCAAGCCATAGTTTTAGCTGGCTGTCGGTTGTCCATCAGCACTTTTAACATAACGCCGATGACTACTATGACGTATATGCCATACCAAAGCCAATGAATGACTATCATGCGTTCGTCTACTTTATATTGATCAATTTATGTATCTGCAAGCTCAGCCTCCACCTCGGATGCCGCTTGATATACTCTACGCAGGCAGCGGTTATATCTGCATTACGTTTAGCATCGCCTGTGTCTTCAGGTTGGAGATAATAATAGCTCGCCTTAATCCCATAGTCGCTGACTGTAGACTTTCCGTTGAATATAACCTTCAGTTCGTTGCAGTGGGTGACAATTGGTTTTGTCTTCGGCGACACCGTAAGCCAGTCGAGGTTGGCAGGAGGCTCTTTTGTTCCGTTGCTTTCCATTGTTACAAATGGAAAGCCGGCAGTGTGGATGAGGTCGATGAGTGCTGCGTCCACTTGCAGTGAAGGTTCACCACCGGTCAATACAACAATAGGGTGCTCGCCATTCAATTTGGATAGCTCTATTGTGATGTTTTTAACGATTTCCTCAGCGGTCATCTCTCTATAGTAAGAGAAATCTGTATCACAGAATGGACATTGTTGATTACAACCGCTGAAGCGTACGAATACAGCCGCACGCCCTACATTGTGTCCTTCACCTTGAAGACTATAAAAAATGTCGTTTACTTTATAATACTTTTTCATATACAGCCACGTTGCTTGCAGTCTCAGCCACGCGCGCCTTGTAGCAATGCGGTACTTGCTCCACTATCCAGTGGGCAATGTTCTCTGCCGTGGGATTGAAAGGCAGTACTTTGTTCAAGTCTTGGTGATCGAGTTTGCCGTGGACAATTTTCTTGATGGTGGTGAAGTCAACTACCATGCCGTCAGCATCGAGTTCTTCTGACTTGCAATATACCGTTATCTGCCAGTTGTGGCCATGCACGTTTTCACATTTGCTGCCACGTGATAGCAACAGGTGGTGGCTTGCTGAGATTTCGAATGACTTTTCTATGTAATACATTTGAATTAAAAACTTGGTTTGTCAAGCAATTGATAGCCCTGCATGTATAAAGGCGAAGACTATTTGTTTTTTTGGATATAAGCTAACTCGTTGAGGGCGAAATCACTGTTGTCAGGGTCGTCAAGCAGTTGTTTTAATATTCGCTCGGCTTCATCATAACGTTCAAGGCTTACAAGTAAATAAGCTTTACGCCTTTTTACGAAGTTAATGAAACCCTGTAGTTGCTCTTTGCCCGGGCCTTGCTGTGGTTCTTCATTTTCATCATCATCGTTTTCACTTATATGATCCATCATCATTTGTAAGCTGCCAAGTAACCCGTTGAGTATGTCCATTGCGCGGTAGTCACCACCGTTGACAAGGCAGTTTATGTATGCCTCAGAGTAAGACTGATGGTTTGTTGGCAAAGTAAGCTGGAGATAATAACAGGCTCGTTCATATTGGTGCAGGCACATGTAACAGCAGCCAATAAAATAAGCGAGTTCATCTGTAAGTGAGACGGTTTTCTGATTGTGAGCGTCATAGTTCTTTGTCACTGCGTGAAAAGCATTTTCCAAAGGAAGCAATGCTTCATAAAAACGCTTGCGCAGGTAAAGGTCGCGCCCGTGGTAATAGTTGTATGCCAAATGCGAATCTTGCATGTTGGCAAGCACCTTTTCCTCATCGCTCATGTCCTTGGTATCGCCATTCTGCATCTTGCCCATAGCCTCTTTCCATATATAGCGGAAGTGGGCAATGCGCTCCTTTTGTGGTGTAAGTTCATAGCCAAGGAGCAGACTTGTCATTTGCTTTCTGTGCTGTTCGCTGCTTTCGCTTACATTTTTGCTGAGCGACACAGGTGTAAGAGCTAACGTCATACGATAGAACAATGTATCCTTAGTGCTTTCCTCACGTTCGAAGTCAATGGTCATGTGGCGTGGCGTGATAGGGTCGCGCGGATCATAGAAGTCAAGGCGGCCTGTAGCAGAAGAATGACAGAAGGAGCCATTGCTTATCAAAGACTTAGAAACAGTATATTCAAGAATGGTGTCAGGATCATCAATGACGGTAAGTTGTTCGTCGATTACAAGCGTGAATTTTATGGGAATTATGTCGGTCAGCCCCATAGCGGCAGATAAAACACTTTTTAAATCTATTTGCTGCTCTTGGTTTTCATGCCAGTCTGGACCGTTTTCTTGGTGTGTCATCTCCTGCTCGCGTATGAGCTGCAAGTCGCGAGCATATTGTGCATTGGCTTTCTCACTGTCGACATCGTGTTGCTTATGTGCTTCTTTCTCTACATCTTTGTATTTAGAGATAAAAGCATTCTGCCAACGGAAGGCATCAGCCATTACGCGTTCAAGTTCGTCTTTCATGCCTCTTTGTACTATTGGCAACACGCCCAAGATATGCAAATCTACCTTTGCCTTCTTATTATCTAAGGTGTAAACCACGCGCACTGTGTCGGTATTCAGGTTGCAGAGGTTACATACCGTTCGTACTTGTTCCAAGTCGGCAACATCAGCCTCAAAGAAGAACAAAAAAGACATACGGACATAGGAACTGTCTTTCTCTAAATTTAGGTTGAAGTGTCCTCCTTGATACGTGAAGTGGGCCACACGGTTGCCATTGTCATTGTTCCAATCAACCTTGCAATTGAGTTGTTTCAGGGCGTGGTCAATAATAAGACGTGCAACTGGCTTCGGGCATACTGTCAAGCCTTTGCTTTTTCCCCGAAGCCTTTTTATGTTAAGAATCATTGCCGAAACTACAATGATTGTCAAACAGATTATCGTAATAATATAAGTCATTCCTACCTTTTCTTGTTTAGGTTACAAAAATAGGAACATTAGATGAGAATAAAGAGGAATTTAACAATTTTCTACGAACTAAAATTCGCATGTGACAACTTGCCTATTTATGGTCTGCAAAGCAACAAGCAAACTTTGTCTTGGAAATGACGCCCATTCTTGCTATGCATTACTCCTTGGTTGATGATCGAAAAGCAGAGGCGATGTCCGTTGGCTGATGTTAAATAGCCGCAGAGACTTGAAACGCCTTCCACCGTACCTGTTTTTGCCTTCACATTGCCTCGTGTGAATTGTGAGCGCATGCGGTTTTTAAGAGTACCATCAACTCCAGCAATTGGCATAGCCGGTAGCAGGTGGTTGTATATGCTATTATTCTCATAGGCGTAACGCAAGAAACGTATCTCGAGTTCGGGTGACACATAGTTGTACAGTGATAGTCCAGAACCGTCGGCAAGGCGATAGCGTGAGCCGTCAAGACCAAGTTTGTTAATAAGTTGTTGCTCCACTGTACGTGCGCTCTTTGCTGTGGCAGGACGATTGCCCGTTGATGCCGCTATTTGATAGTACATTGACTCGGCATAGAGATTGTCACTTTGCTTTAACATACGCATCAGAATTTGGTCGATGGTATGGAAACGGGTGATGATGCAATTGGCATCTTGTGGCTTGCGTTTGTCGCCAATGCTGCCCACAAGGTAAATGCCTGCTTTGCTTAGGGCAGAAACAAACTTTTCCATGAATTGGTCTTTGCGCTGATAAACAAGCGGAGAAAGTACGGGGTTGTCGTCGTCCCAACACCAACCTTCGCCGAGTAGGTCGGTATCTTTCATGGAGCGGTCGGCGTAGACATTGCCGCGTATTGTGTCAATGCCCATTTTTCGCAAAGCTTCAGCAAAAGCACGCATGTCGTCGCTATTGAAACGAGGGTCAAAGCCTCCTACACAATATACGTCGCCACGAAGCGTAGTACTGTCAACTTTGCCAGTATAGCAAAGTTCTGTTTTAAATTGATAGCCTCCTCCAAGACGGTCGAGGGCAGTAATGGCGGTGATGACTTTCATCGTGGATGCCGGTCGCATGAGTTGACGTTCATTGTGTTTGTAAATAACAGAGTCGGCATCAAGGTCGTAGACCATCATCCCCACTTGTGAGGTCTGGAACATGTCGTCTTGCAATAGCCTGTCAATGCCAGCACGCACGTTTTGCGGCCACGGCAGCGAATCAATTCGAGCCATGAGCGTGTCAGCATATGCTGAATCGGCAATGGCTATGGTATCATTATCCTCGGCATATTCTTCATTGTCGGTTTGGGCACAAATAGGTAGCAGCCCGACAATCAGCAATAGGGTTATCAGAAATCCTTTATGAATTAATCTCATTCTTTCTTTTATTCAAACAGTCAACAAAAGCCTGCTCGTTGTCAGGTTGCACGGCTTCAATCTTTTCGGGGCTTCCATAAGTGATGAGCAGGTATCGTACCATTCCAAACACGCTTGTCATTTGGCGGCATGAGGTTATATCATTCAGGTTTATGGTTTTGCTTTTAGCAAGTCTGCCATTGTAAACAATTAGTTTATCGTCACTAAAAATATACTTCTTGTGCAATGAACGCTCAGCTACCAATATAAGTGCCAAGGACATTAGGCAACCCAAGATGGGGCTTTTAACCCAAAAAGCGTAAATGGCAAGCAATAAAAAAAGAATGATGCCGCACGCCGCACCTACCGTAAATCTATGATGGAATGTACGATCCATTTATAATGTTCAGAAACAATTATCCAGTAAAACAACTATATAAGTGCAAAGTTACAGCTTTTCTTTGAAATCGGATATAAATTATGTTACCATTTTTATTGGCAGTTGTTGCCTTTTTAAGGCTTATTGATACCTTAGACGATTATATTGCTGCCTAGCTGTTTAGCCAAAGTGTTGCGTATGCTCTGCATATCTTGGTAGTCAGCCATGATTTTTTTAAGTTTATCCATATCGCCCATAGCACGTGACATTTCCGCCTGCAACTCTTTTAGGTGCCGTTCAACATATTTCAACCTGAAGTCGAGCAACAAGTGGATGGCTTCATTGCGTAAGTCATCTTTGAAGTTGGCTTCTTTTTGAGCTTTTGCCTCCTCGTTTTGCAACCCGTCGTCTTTTTTTGTTTGTAGATGGTATTCCTCAGCTGTCAAATCAGTGGCGATTTGACTTATGGTTATGTCTTCATGATGCAGAAAATAGCTCTCGCTCTTGAAGTCTGGTTCCGTACTATGTTCGGCAGCTTCATTAAGCATTAGGTTTAATATGTCGTTACCAAGGCTTAAGTTATCTTGGCTAAGACTGTAGTGTATGTATTGTGCTAATGTCAAATCATGCAGTTCTCCTTTTTCGTCTTCTACATTATTATATATAATGCGCTCGCCATAGCGCACTACGAGTTGCATTATGAGGCGGGAGAGTGGAGAGACTATTCCCGCTTCCATACCTTCTCTTTTAGGTAAAGGTGTGGTGTTGCCATTGTGTAATGATGAGGCATTCCCCATTCCGGTAGGGGATGGGTTCGAAGTGGAGGCTGTTGTGGTAGGAGTATATCCTCTTCCTTCTCTCCTTCCTCTTATATATGCGTTCATCTGGTTGATGAGCGTGTTCTCGTTTATACCAATGCGTTGGGCACAGTCGTGTATGTATGTGTCTCGAAGTATCTGGTTTTGTATGACCGAGATGCTTTCCACAATTGAGTTTATAGCATCGGCTCTTTTTTTTGGATCAGTCTCACCTTTCAATAACAAGTTTGTCTTAAACTGTATAAAGTCTACCTGATTATCCTCTATATAATTGCGGAAGTTGGCGGCTGTATGGCTTCGGGCAAATTCATCAGGGTCTTTGCCGTCAGGTAGAAGTAGCACTTTCAAGTTCATGCCCTCCGACAGCAGCATATCTGTTCCACGAAGGGCTGCATGTATTCCTGCAGCGTCGCCGTCATAGATGAGAGTAATGTTAGACGTAAAGCGGTGGAGCATGTGTATTTGGTGTATGCTCAAGGCAGTTCCGCTATTTGCAACTACGTTTTCTATACCACACTGATACATTGAAATGACATCGGCTTGGCCTTCAACCATATACACGCGGTCATCTTTGGCAATTGCTTTCTTTGCCTGCCATATTCCATACAGCTCATGATCCTTATGGTAAATGTCACTGTCTGGAGAATTGACATATTTCTGATTGACACCTTTCGTACGCTTGTCAAGTACCCTTGCCGTGAAGCCCACTACTTTGCCGCTTACGCCTATCCACGGGAATACTACGCGTCCGGCATATCGGTCAATAAGTTCGCCACGCTCGTTTTGATAGCATATGCCCGTGGCTGTAAGAAATTCTGGCTTGTAACCCTTTGCCAATGCTTCGCGTCCAAGCGCATAGCGGTCTTGGAGGTCGAAACCAAGATGGTATGTGCGTATGACGTCGTCGCGAAAACCACGTGAGCGGAAATACTGCATTCCTACTGCAACGCCATCAGCATTGTTATGAAGCAAATCTTCAAAATATTTGCTTGCCCATTCATTGACGATAAACATCGACTCGCGCTTCGACTGTTCTTCTTTTTCCTCATTTGTCAGCTCACGCTCACGTATTTCAATATGATATTTTTTTGCTAACCACCGCAAGGCTTCCGGATATGTCATCTGCTCATGCTCCATTATAAAGGTTATGGCATTGCCACCTTTGCCGCAGCCGAAGCAGTGGCAGGTGCCGCGGGCGGGGGAAACATAAAACGATGGTGTTTTCTCATTGTGAAAAGGGCACAAGCCTTTATAGTTTGCACCGCTTTTCTTTAGCGTTACAAACTCAGAGACGACATCAACAATGTTGGCTGCCGACTTTATCCTCTCTACTGTCTGACGATCTATCATAGCCATTTGCAAAGATAGCATTTTAATGAAAATAATAAGTAAAAAAGACTGATTATTTTTCTTGCATGCTTTAAATAGCTATATTTTTAATTGGTTTTTCTTATTAAAAATGACTTTATACTTATAATCTTGTTGCACAAAATCATAGTTTTTGTGCAGTTATTGGCTGTTTTCATGCCATTTCTTTTGCAGAAAGACTAAATATTCGTAATTTTGCACGATGTATAACAGTGTAACTGTTGGATAATAACACAATTATATAAATAATAGTATGAAATTGAACATTGTAGTGCTTGCCAAGCAAGTACCCGACACCAGGAATGTGGGCAAGGATGCTATGACGGCTGAAGGAACCGTCAACCGTGCAGCCCTGCCCGCAATCTTTAATCCAGAGGACTTGAATGCGCTGGAGCAGGCTCTGCGCCTCAAGGACTTAGATCCGGAAAATGTACACGTTGGCGTAGTGACGATGGGTCCTCCACGTGCAGGACAGATCCTTCGCGACAGCCTCTTCCGTGGTGCTGACCAAGGATGGTTGCTCACCGACCGCAAGAGTGCAGGCGCAGATACTCTCGCCACGGCTTACTTCCTCTCTAAGGCGGTCGAGAAGATTGACAAGGAAGTTGGACACGTTGACCTCGTTATCGGTGGCCGCCAGGCTATCGATGGTGATACAGCACAGGTTGGTCCACAGGTTGCCCAGAAGCTTGGTCTCAACCAGGTGACATACGCTGAGGAAATCGTTAAGATTGAAGACGGCAAGGCTACCATACGCCGTCATATCGACGGTGGCGTTGAAACAGTGGTTGCTCCTCTGCCTGTTCTCGTTACTGTCAATGGCACAGCAGCACCTGTTCGTCCTTGCAATGCAAAGCTTGTGATGAAATACAAATACGCTTCTTGCCCTATGGAGCGCAAGGGCGATGAGCCTTGGAACGCACTCTATGAGATACGTCCTTACCTGACTCTCGGTCAGTGGAGCATCGCTGACTGCAATGCCGACTACGACCAGTGTGGTCTCGCAGGCTCTCCTACAAAGGTGAGCGCCGTGAAGAACATCGTCTTCCAGGCTAAGGAAAGCAAACGTCTCACTGGATCCGACGAGGATGTAGAGGGACTGGTAAAAGAGTTACTTGAAGAGAATATCATAGGATAAGAAGTCCTGAAGACAGAAGTTCAGAAAACGGTCAAATGTTTAAGCTTTAATATAAGGATTATGGTAATGACTGAACTTCGGAACTTCAGGCTTCTGAACTTCTCAAAAATAGAAATATGAACAACGTATTTGTATATTGTGAAATAGAAGGCACCACAGTTCAGGAGGTGTCTCAAGAGCTGCTAACCAAAGGTCGCAAGCTGGCTAACACCCTCGGTGTTGACCTTGAGGCTGTAGTAGCAGGAACAGGAATCAAAGGCAAGGTGGAAGACCAGATTCTGCCTTACGGCGTAGACAAGCTCTACGTCTTTGATGGTGAGGGCCTTTTCCCTTACACATCAGCTCCACATACCGACATTGTAGTAAAGCTTTTCTCTGAGGAGAAGCCGCAGATTGCACTGATGGGCGCTACCGTAATCGGTCGCGACCTCGGTCCTCGTGTATCTTCAGCTATGACATCAGGTCTTACAGCTGACTGCACACAGCTTGAGATTGGTCCTTACGATGACCGCAAGACAGGCAAGCACTACGAGAACAAACTGCACGCTATCCGTCCGGCTTTCGGTGGTAACATCGTTGCAACAATTATCAACCCAGACCACTTCCCGCAGATGGCTACCGTTCGTAGCGGTGTCATGCAGAAGGCTCTCTACGAGGGCAAGGCTAAGGGTGAGGTTGTCTACAAAGACCCGAAGGATTATGTCAGCCCATTGTCTTATGCTGTAAAGGTTATAGACCGTCACGTTGAGGCTGCAAAGAACAACCTCAAGAGTGCTCCTATTGTCGTAGCAGGTGGCTACGGTATGGGTTCAAAGGAAGGCTTCGATATGCTTTTCGAACTCGCTAAGGAACTCCACGGTGAAGTTGGCGCAAGCCGTGCTGCCGTAGATGCAGGTTGGGTAGACCATGACCGTCAGGTTGGTCAGACCGGTGTCACCGTTCATCCGAAGGTTTACATCGCTTGCGGTATCAGCGGTCAGATCCAGCACATCGCAGGTATGAAAGACGCCGGCATCATCATCTCCGTCAATAGCGACCCTGATGCTCCTATCAACCAGATTGCTGACTATGTCATCACCGGCACCGTTGAGGAAGTCGTTCCAAAACTCATCAAATACTATAAGCAGAATACGAAATAGTTAGTTTTTGAGTTTATTTAGTTTATAAGTTTTTGAGCTTTCAATTACACTATTCGTTCGAAGGTGCTAAATCTTTATACGATAAATTATTGAAAGGACATATCAAAGGCTTAAAAACTCAAAAAACTCAGAAACTCAAAAACTCATTCCAATGATCGATTCAAAGAAACTACAATATTACCTCAACGACCCTTTGATGAAGCGCATCGTTGAGCTTAAAGAGCGCGGATTCGAAGACAAGGACAAGTTCGACTACGCTCCAGTAAACTACGAAGATGCTATCGAGAACTACAAGCGCATCGTAGACATCACAGACGACGTCGCTAAGAACGTCATCGAACCAAACTCAGAGAGCGTTGACCTCGAAGGCCCGCACCTCGAGAACAACCGCATGAAGTATGCCTCCAAGACTTACGAGAATCTTGAGGCTACCCGTAAGGCAGGACTCTGGGGCGTATCAATGCCACGCCGTTTCGGTGGTTTGAACCTCCCTATCACTGTCTTCTCAATGCTCTCAGAGATTGTTTCTGCTGCTGACAGCGGTTTCCAGAATGTTTGGTCTCTCCAGAGCTGTATCGACACTCTTTACGAGTTTGGCAGCCCTGAACAGCAGGCTAAGTACATTCCTCGCATCTGTGCAGTTGAGACTATGTCTATGGATCTCACTGAGCCTGATGCTGGTTCTGACTTACAGCATGTCATGCTGAAGGCTACACAGGATGCTGACGGCACATGGCGCCTGAACGGTGTTAAGCGTTTCATTACCAACGGTGACTCTGACATTCACTTGGTACTTGCCCGTTCTGAGGCTGGCACACACGATGGTCGTGGTCTGTCTATGTTCATCTATGACAAGCGCGACGGTGGTGTAGACGTTCGTCACATTGAGAACAAGCTCGGTATACACGGTTCACCAACCTGCGAGCTCGTTTACAAGAACGCTAAGGCTGAGCTCTGCGGTGAGCGTCGCCTCGGACTTATCAAGTACGTCATGAGCCTTATGAACGGCGCACGTCTTGGCATCGCTGCACAGAGTGTTGGTCTTGAGCAGGAGGCTTACGACCAGGCTGTTGCTTACGCTCGTGAGCGTCAGCAATTTGGCAAGGCTATCATTACCTTCCCGGCTGTTTATGAGATGCTTTCTCGCATGAAGGCAAAGATTGACGCCAGCCGCGCCATCCTCTACCAGACAGCTCGCTACGTAGACATCTACAAGAGTCTCGAGGACATTTCCCGCGACCGCAAACTCACCGCTGACGAGCGCAAGGAGATGAAACTGTACAGCCGCCTTGCTGACGCCTTCACTCCACTGGGCAAGGGTATGACTTCTGAGTTCGCCAACCAGTGCGCTTACGACTGCGTATCAGTTCACGGTGGTTCTGGTTTCATCATGGAGTACAAGGCACAGCGTCTTCTCCGCGATGCTCGTATCTTCTCTATCTATGAGGGTACAACACAGCTTCAGGTTGTCGCTGCCATCCGTTACATCACAAACGGCACATATCTCAACATCATGAAGGAGCTCCTCACTGAGGAAGTTTCTGAGGCAGTGAAGCCTTTGAAGGATCGCATCGCTAAGTGTGTAGACCTCTATGCTGAGGCTGTTGAGAAGGTTAAGGCTGATGGCAACCAGAACGAGCACGACTTCCTTGGCCGTCACCTATATAACATGACCGGCGACATCATACTCTCTCTGCTTCTTCTCCGCGACGCTACAAACGTTCCTGAGGAGTTCGAGAAGAGTGCCAACGTCTTTGTACGCATGGCAGAGGAAGAGTGCATTGGTTCTCACGCTTATGTGATGAACTTCAATGCCGACGACCTGAAAAGCTTTGTGACAGAGTAAGTTTCAAGATATAGTAACAGAGTATACATATTCTGTTTAATCAGAGACGCAGTAACATAATGACGCATAGTTGTTATGTTACTGTTTTTTTATGCCCTGAAAGTTTTGTCGTAATGCGTTTAAAGCTTTATCGCAAGTCCTCTAAAGTTTTGTCGCAATGCGGCAAAACTTTAGAGGACTTGCGATAAGAGTGTAAAAACAAAAAACAAAAATATTTTGCAGTGTTCCAGTTGCCGCTTGTCAATTCTTGGCATATACAGCTCCGTCATAATAGCGGATGGCAGAGCTGCTCTTGTGCCATTTTTAGGTAGCTTACCTTTAAGTCGAATGGGAGACAGAGGAAATGCTACTTCTTTTTCTTTGTATAAATTCTATAATTGAATTTGCTTTCTACAGTGATGTTTTCGCTATTTATCGGTAGCTGATCTGCCTTCAGGACGTAACAGTCATTATTGTAATAATCGCTTCAGCGATAAATTTTCAGCTTATTAATTGGTATTGGATGTTTTGCCGTTTTATGGTGAGCTTCTCGTGCTGCCATTTATGCTCGGAGTGCTTTCTAAGAGGTCTATCTCTCCAAGTTTTATGGTATTGTGGATGATAGTCTATTCCTTTATGTCTGATGTTGGAAATGCCACTACATTGCAGTTGCACCAATAAAAAGTCTTGCTTGTAGGTGTTAATCCTAAAATTAGTTTATAAAAGGTGTGTATGTCAGGATTTCTCCTTCACTTTGCAAAAGTAATATATTTTTTCAAACCGCACAAATGTTTTTTGGGAAAAAAGAAGTTTGTTCTTCTTTCTTTTTGTAATTTTGCGGATATGAAATCTTTAAGAGAATTATACCGCATAGGCAAAGGACCGTCGTCGAGTCATACAATGGGACCGCAGAAGGCGGCGCAGATATATTTGAAGTCGCACCCTGATGCAAGGGGCTTCCGTGTGACGCTATATGGCTCGCTTGCCGCTACGGGCAGAGGTCACATGACTGACGTGGCTATAAAGGAGGTGTTGGAGCCAGTGGCTCCTGTGGAGATTGTGTGGAAACCAAGTGTTGTGTTGCCGTTTCACCCTAATGGGATGAAGTTCGAAAGTAAAGTCACTGACTCCAGCTCATACCCTGTTGGGAAGAAGAACGCAATACCCGATAGTTCGACATGTTCTAGTAGAAACTTGCATGATGATGAAACTGGAAGGTGGACTGATGAATGGACTGTGTACTCTATTGGTGGAGGTGCTTTGTCCGAAGGTAATACCAAGCTTAATGGCGGTACTGCCTCCCTCCCCGCTGAGGAAGGATTGGCATGTTCTTCCCTTCTGCCATCTTCCCCTGATGTATATCCTCTCCATTATCTTGCCGATATACAAAAGTGGTGTGACGACAATGGTTGTGCCTATTGGGAATATGTGCAGAAATGTGAAGAACCTGACATTTGGGACTATTTGCTTGAGGTGTGGCGTGCCATGCGGCGTAGCGTTGAGGCTGGAATTGACCATGAAGGACGGTTGCCAGGCCCACTGAACTTGCAACGCAAGGCTGCAACTTACTATGTCAAAGCACAGGGATACCAGCATAACCTGCAGAGTCGTGGGCTGGTGTATGCATACGCTCTTGCCGTGAGTGAGGAAAACGCCAGTGGCGGCACTATTGTTACTGCTCCTACCTGTGGTAGTTGCGGTGTCATGCCCGGTGTGCTTTACCATCTTGCCAAGGGGCACAGCTTTACTGATGAGAAGATATTACGAGCTCTTGCCACAGCCGGACTTATAGGTAATATCGTGAAAGAGAACGCCAGTATAAGCGGAGCCGACGTTGGTTGTCAGGGAGAAGTTGGTGTGGCTTGTGCTATGGCTTCGGCAGCGGCATGCCAGCTGTTTGGCGGCTCGCCCTCGCAGATAGAGTATGCTGCTGAGATGGGCTTGGAGCATCACCTTGGCATGACTTGTGACCCTGTGTGTGGACTTGTACAGATTCCTTGTATAGAGCGCAATGCCTTTGCTGCTACACGAGCCCTTGATTGTAATCTCTATGCAGCATTTTCCGACGGGCGGCATCGAGTGAGCTTTGACCGTGTAGTGGAGGTGATGAAGCAAACTGGCCACGACTTGCCTTCGCTCTACAAAGAGACTGGAAAAGGAGGTTTGGCAGCAACATCTCCATCAACTTATAAATGAACTTTTTAAAAATGAAAGTTAAGATAATAGTTGCCGTGGTAGCCTTTTTGATGGTTGGAGCGGCTAACGGGCAAGCTATAATGCCAGACTCTATAGCTGTGCGAAATACGCAAAGGTCAATGACGTTGCTCGATAATGTCATGGCTAAATACTATAACGGCAGCAATAGGCATATTGCTATGAGTTATAACTCTATCACTCACGAAGCGGAGGGAGAGGTGTCGGTTTGGGAATATACAGCTGCGTACGAAGCTGTTAATTCTGTTCTTGAGGCTTTGGAGGCAATTAAAGCGTCAGCTCCCAAACTTTACAAAGGCAACCATGTTAAATATGTTAAACTTCTGGGTGAGATGTATAAGGGTATGCAGATGTACAAAGGTTCTTTCTCTCTGCCGTCATATACAGGACGTAACACTTGGTCAGTGTACGCAGTGGACCGTGGTGCCGACCCTGCTGACAAAGGTTACAAGGAAAATGTGTATGATGACCAGATGTGGATAATGCGCGAGAATATGCGTGCCTACAAACTCACTGGTAAGAGAGAATACCTTGACGATGCCTACCACCTTGCCCGCTATGTTCTTGATGGCTGGGACTGTACACTCGACAAGAGTGGAAAAGAATACGGTGGTATCACTTGGGGACCAGGCTATACCAGCAAACATGCTTGTTCCAATGGTCCGGTAGTTTCACCACTGGTTTGGCTTGCCAAACATTATAAGACGAGTAATCGGCAAGAAAGCTACTATACTCTAAATGAGGATGGCATAAGAGTAAGCCATGACGTACCTGCATACGATTATTTCCTTGACTTTGCCAAAAAGGTATACGACTTCCACGTAAATACTTTTTATAATGTAAACAATAAATTATTTGGGGATATGTGTGGAGGAAAGAGCGAGTGGAAAACGCGTACCATCAAAGGTGTAGAATACCGCCAGCATGTAGACATCGGAGGTTGTTCGGGCGAGACCTATAGCTATAACACCGGCTCTGTAATTTCTGGTGGTGCTGACCTCTACCGTCTGACTGGTGACAGTACATACCTTGACGATATTCGACAATATATCAATTCTGCTACAACGGGCTTCACTCGTCCAATGGCATTTACAAACAAAGGCAAACGCGTAGTGTTGCATCTGTATCATGATAAATATAGCAATGCAGAGCAGGGTAGAGCTTGGTTTAATGATGTTCTTATTCGTTCGTTTATAGATGCTAACGAAGTAGACTCCTCGCTTGGCGTGACGGGTATAGAATATGCCCAACAGAATCTCGATTATGCCTATGACAACAATCTTATAGACGGAATTTTGCCAACAGGTCTTGTAGTGGCAGGAAATCCAAATGTCGCATTGCAGCAAGAAATGTCATTTATCTCTGTCTATGCTCAGTTGGCAAAATACTATAGTCGTAAGGCTAAGCGTTAGTTTTATAAGCTAAAAGAAAATTATGATACAGCATATCTCTGTTAAAACATTGCGTCACTTCTCATGTCTTGGAATTGCGATGGGAGCTGGGCTCTTTGTGTCGGCTATTCTTCCTTCTTCTTGCAGGATGGCTCCGAAGGACAATCCTGGTGACACTGTCGCTGCAAGTGTCTTCGCTCCGCCAGACACAGCTGTTATCAACAGGAAGGCACGTTTGGCAAAGAAAAATGCTCCTGTGAAAGACAGTACTGACATATTCTATATAGGCGACGGTAGTACAAAGCATGAACTACAGCTAGTCAGTTACCCATCAAAACGTGACACTGTTGTCTACAGCAAGGCTCGCCATATAAAGAAAAGCGGAAATGCTGACTATGGGCATGTAGTGCGTGTAAAGCTATGGAT
>CAZZNO010000007.1:0-42861 GCA_964655685.1 uncultured Prevotella sp. | reverse complement strand
CCAAACGGCGACACGCCGAACTTCACCCACGGCTTGCGCCTGTGTATGGTCTCATCGAGCTGCTTTACAAACAAGTTGACGTTGTCCCGACGCCAGTCGTCTATATTCTTGAAGCCTCTTGGATTGGCACGATAATATTGTTCGTCAGGAATATCTTCACCTGCCGATGGATAGGGATAAAAATAATCATCAATGTGGAATCCGTCTATGTCATAACGGGAAACAATGTCGTCAGCCACGCGGCAAATGAAGTCGCGGGTCTCTTTCAGTGCCGGATTGAGAATAAGCTGGCCGGCATAAGGAAATGCCCATTCGGGATGCAAAGCAGCTACGTGGTTTGAAGCAAGTGCTGTTGTGCCTTTGGTCTTGGCGCGATACGGATTTATCCAGGCATGAAGCTCCATCCCACGCTTATGACATTGCTCTATCATCCATTGCAGCGGGTCCCAATAAGGCTGCGGTGCCCTACCCTGTTGCCCGGTCAGGAAACGGCTCCAAGGCTCTATGTCGCTCTTGTATAAAGCATCGCACTCCGGCCGAACCTGGAAGATTATGGCGTTCACTCCGTCAGCCCTAAGTATGTCAAGCTGTCGGCTCAGCTTCTGCTGTATTGCCTGCGTTGACATGCCCACAAACTGTCCGTTTACAGCTTGAATCCATGCGCCACGGAACTCACGCTTCTGGGCATAGACAGAAGAAAACATTAACACAAAGAATAGAAGGAATAGGCTTTTAATAATTCTCATCACCTAAATAATTGTCAGTTTATTTTTGTTGATTACTAATTTTTCTGCAAATGTAATGATTTTATTTAAGCTTTACAACGATTTTGACAAAAAAGAGGGTATGCCAAATAGTTTAAATTTGACATACCCTCTTTTTCTAATATCTCAAAAGGCAAATTAGAAGCGATAGCCAATAGTAAAGAGTACTTGATGGCGGTCGAACTTCACCTTTGACACTGTAGGAACAGCATCGTTTTCTGCATACTTGTCGCCGGTATAAGGCATGAATGGGCAGAAGTCACCACTTGTGTGGTTATACTGGTAAGCTGCGTCGGCAAAGAAGTTCTTATAGCTGTAGCCCAAACCGAAAGTAAGGCGATTGGTGGCTTTCCAGTTGGTGTAATCAGCTGATGTAGCATAACCTACACCAGGCGACTGCAAGTCCTGCCTGCGACAAGCGTCATCCTTGAACTGTGGCGAAACATAGTTATAACCGGCACGTATAGCAAACTCAGGAACTGGCTTGACCTCAACGCCAAACTTCAAGGTATGGACACCTTTCAAGCTTTCCTTTGTATTACTGTTCATAACGTCGTCACTACTGCTTTCGTCATAAGAATAACCAAAGTCGTCAACATAGCTACCGTCATTTATACGGTTGTCTATGTCTGCGTAATCTTGATACTCGTATGTAAATCCAAGGGCAAGATAATTGCTTACGGTATGGCCTAAGCTCACGCCAAACTTCCAAGGAGTGTACACCTTAAAGTCATAGTTTGCACTGTTGCCTTTGTCATAAGACAGGTTCTGCGATGCCTGGTTAAGCGAAAGATCGTAAGCATTGCGCATTGTCAAGTCATACCATACCGGCGTATTGACATACAGACCTATACGGAATGGAGAGTCTTCTATAGGACGGAAGATTGCGCCAAACTTAATGTCAAAACCTGTACCGTCAATCTTCAGGCTCTCATAGTTGTCTGCCGTGGCATTGCCTCCCAAATCCTCAGCATAAAGTTTATTGCTACGGTAGTTGACGTCATGTAAACCAAATGTCACTCCAAGATACACACGGTCATGGATGTTTCCACTGATATTGAAATCATACTCACCGATATAGCCCTTCTGATATTGTCCGAACATGTATTGGGTACCATTCATATAGTCCATGTAGGTGCCCTGCCCGTTAGGATTGTCCTTGACCAATGCACCTGCATAGGCATCGTCAAAGCCGGTCCATGCCATGCTGCCTTTATCGCCTAAACCGTTGTTGTACTTGGCAGCCGAGATTTTGTTGAGCGATGCGTTGTTCAAGCTGTTGGCAACACTCAGTATCTGGTCAAAATTACGGCTTTTATGATAATTGAAACCGAAGTTCAGATAAGAGTTGCGTCCATTACGCATAGCCCATACGAAACCTATTTGGTCGAAGCTGGCATTGGTCTTGTCGCCATTAAAGTTAATGCCGCTATTGCCAAAGTTTAGCTTGGTATCAGAGTTGTCTCCACCTTGCGATACTATCCCTGCAGAAAGCGCAGCCTGAGACTTGCGGAAAAGTCCTATGCCGGCAGGGTTGCTCTGCATTGTGGACAGGTCTGCACCAAGGGCTTCCATTGCGCCGCCCATGCCTACATAACGTGCCGTACCGTTAAGCTCATTTTCCATGAGCTTAGTGTCCTGATATGTTTCTTGGGCGACCATAGGCAATGACATCAAGCCCATTGCACCTAAAAGAAAATATTTTGCTTTCATAATGATTAAATTCTATATTCCTTGATAATTTGTTTTCTTTGCACATTTACAAAGGCTTTGCAAACACATCAGCGTCTTCCGCCGAAGCTTCCGCCTCCACCGCCGGCATGACCGCCACCAAAGCTGCCACCGCCACCGGCAGGATGACCACCGCCAAAGCTACCACCAGAGAAACCACCCGTAGGAGCACTTGGGAAGCTGCTGGAAGAACGTGTCGTGCCAAAGCTTCTGTTGGAATTGTCATACGTGCGTGGCGAGTCATTATATGTACGCGAGCCGAAAGAGCGGTTACTACGGCTCCTGCTTGTGTAACCTCCCCATGACCTGTTGCCACTTGAATAATCGCCCGAGTCTGATGAATAGTTCCTTGAACCTGATCCATAGCTGCGACCTGCTGTCCATGTACGGGCACCACTATAACCGCCTGAGTGCATACCACCTCGATTTACATAATAGCCACCGCCCCAATATGGATAATCCCAGCTGTACCATCCATATCGATAAGGCCAGCCCCAGCCGTAATAGCCATAGTACCAAGGGCTATACCAGCCTGTATAGCCATAATACCACGGATCATACCAGCCGCCATACCAACCATTGTACCACGGGTCGTACCAGCCGTAACGCCAATAGTAATTGTCGTAAAGCCAAGGATCATAATATCCATCCCAGCGAGACATACGACGAGTATAAGAATAATCGTCATCGTTAAACCTTGCACTTCCAGGATAGACATAAGCCGTGTCTGCATACGAAGAATCAGGTGCAATGCCAGGCCCTTGGAATGTGATTATGTCGTTGCCCAAACTGTCAACGCCAACCTTCTGATACCAACTATTCAGCCTTCCATAGCGGTTGTACTCGTCAACGCTACGATTGCTCCCCGAATAGTAGGTAGGTTTCTCTACGTCTTGACTTGACTTTGTTTCTTTACTTGGAGTAAAATAAACATCGTCTTGCGCCATCGATGCCAGCGGCATCGAACCCGCGATTAACAACAGCATCAATAACTTTTTCATATCTTTTGTATTTAAATTGTCCTCTTATGTTTTAATTGAACTATGTTCTTTTTTCTACACTACAAAATTAGTGCCTTTTACATTGCAAATTTAAGGAAAAACCCTAACCTGTGGTAGGTTTTTCCCTATTTTTTTTAATTTTGCACATAAATTAATCACAGTATGGAATATTTGGAAACTAAATTCAGAATTATTTGCCCCGAGGGCTTGCTTCAGACCGCCCGCGACCTCTTGGCAGACAGCATGGCAGAGGCAGGATTCGAATCGTTTGAGGACACAAACGAAGGAATGAATGGATATGTGCAAAAAGAGCTTTTCAATAGAGACAAGTTTGATGAGGCTCTTAGCTCTTTCCCATTAGAAAAGACGAAAATATCTTATTCCATTGAAAATGCGGAGAACAAGGACTGGAACGAAGCTTGGGAACAAAATGGATTTGACCCAATCAACATAGATAACAAAATCATTATTGTTGACTGTAACCACAAATCACAATGCCCAAACAAGGATGCACAACAGATAGTGATTGACGCCAAACTTGCCTTTGGCACCGGAACACACGAGACAACTCAAATGATTGTATCAACACTTCTTCATATTGACCTAAGAGGAAAGCACGTGCTCGACTGCGGATGTGGCACAGGAATATTGTCTATCTCGGCACTTAAGATTGGCGCAGACAATGCAGTTGGCTATGATATAGACGAATGGAGCGTAGAGAACACGATGCACAATGCCACAATAAATGGCGTGGAAAACAAGCTTTCTGTCTTTCATGGTGACGCTTCGGTTATTGGTAAAGAAATCAAGGGAGCATTTGACATAGTGCTTGCCAACATAAACAGGAACATATTGCTACAAGACATGCCTGTCTTTAAAAAAGCATTGACAGCAGACGGACTATTGATTCTCAGTGGATTCTACACAAATGATCTTCCCATGCTAAAAAACAAAGCCCATGAACTCGGATTGAAGTTCATGAGCCAAGAGAGCAAAGACAACTGGTGTTGCGCAGTTTTCAAGGCTTAATCCAAAACTAAGCCGTAGACTTATTTTTATTCTTCAACAAACTGCTTAATCCGTTGTTCTTCTGAAAGCTTGCACACAAGAAGGGAATCGTCGTGCTCGGCAATGATATATCCATCAAGCCCTTGAACTACGACTTTCTTTTCTTGCGTCGCATGTATTATGCAATGGCTTGTTTCGTATGTCTTTATGTTTTCCCCTATGCAACTGTTGCCATACATGTCATGCTTTGTATGCAACAGCAGTGTGCCCCACGTGCCAAGGTCACTCCAACCGAAGTCTGCCGGGCATACAAATATCTCCTCAGCTTTCTCCATGACTGCATAATCGATTGAAATGTTCTCACAACCAGGATAAACGCTGTCTATAACTTCTTGTTCTTTGTCTGTTCCAAGCACATTTTGCAAACGCTCAAATATATTGTTGATGCGCGGAGCATAAACTCTCAAGGCATTGACAATGGTCTCTACACTCCAGATGAAGATGCCTGCATTCCAAAAATAGTTGTTCTCGCGTATATATTTTGTAGCAGTGGCACGGTCAGGCTTCTCACGGAAAGAATCAACACGGTATATTTCTTTGTTACGTGGTGAACTTGAAGACAAATCTGCTTGAATATAACCATAGCCCGTCTCAGGACGGTTGGCCTTCATGCCAAGAGTAACAATGGCATCGGTCTCGGCTGTAAAGTTAAGGCATTCTTTAATGACACGCTGAAACTCATTCGTATTCAATACTATATGGTCGCTTGGGGAAACAACTATATTCGCCTTGGGATCCTTAACTTTTATGCGCCAACTTACATAAGCAATGCAAGGAGCGGTATTCCTGCGACAAGGCTCAAGCAATATGTTTTCTTCGTTAATTTCGGGCAACTGTTCTTTTACAAGCGAAGCATAACGTTTATTCGTAACTACCCAGATATTCTCTTGGGGGCAAATGTCGCCAAACCTGTCACAAGTCATCTGAATAAGCGTACGGCCAACCCCGAGCACATCAATAAACTGCTTAGGATTGTCCTCTGTACTCATTGGCCAAAACCGGCTCCCTACTCCACCGGCCATAATGACCAAGTGATTATGCGAATTACCCATCGTTATTTTTTACTGTTAATTAATAATGGCGCAAATATATAAAAAAATTCTTTACTCACCAACTTTAATATGATAAAACTTAGCCTTTGGCACATTTTTAGTTATATTTCATGCAGGAAGAACAAACAACTGTCACAATATGATTGTACAATATATTATAATAGGTATTAGTCTTGCCATCTGCATCATATATGCCGCATGGCGCATACATAAAGCTATGAAGATAAAGGCAGGCGACCCATGCTCTGGATGTGCACTTAGAAAGGCATGCAGGAAAGACCTGCATTACGTGTAAAGCACAGCCTTAAGATATTTCGGTGTATAGCCGAGCTCACTTTCCGCGACTTCTTCCGGCGTACCCGTTGTCAATATGCGTCCACCATTGCGTCCGCCATCGGGCCCTACATCTATGATCCAATCAGCAAGTTTTATTACATCAAGATTATGCTCTATGATGATTACAGTATTGCCACGGTCAACAAGCTTTTGAAGGACTTCCATTAAGATGTTTATGTCTTCAAAATGCAGTCCTGTTGTCGGCTCGTCAAGAATGTACAAGGTTTTACCAGTATCACGCTTTGACAACTCTGTTGCCAATTTGACACGTTGGCTCTCTCCTCCTGAAAGAGTGGTAGAGCTTTGACCAAGCTTAATATATCCCAAGCCTACATCCTGAAGAGTCTTTATCTTCTGGAGTATATTGGGGACATTTTCAAAGAACTCAACTGCCTGATTAATTGTCATGTCAAGCACGTCAGCTATTGACTTACCTTTATAACGTACCTCCAACGTTTCGCGGTTGTATCGTTTACCGTGGCATACCTCACAAGGCACCATAACATTAGGCAGAAAATTCATTTCGATTACTTTATAGCCATTACCTCCACAAGCTTCACATCTGCCGCCTTTTACATTAAAAGAAAACCTGCCTGGCTTATAGCCACGTATCTTAGCCTCCGGCAAACTTACAAACAGCGACCTTATATCACTAAAGACACCGGTATATGTTGCAGGGTTGCTACGTGGTGTGCGCCCAATAGGACTTTGATCCACATTCACTACCTTATCAATATTTTCTACGCCTTCTATGCGGTCATATTGCAAAGGTTTCTTCAACGAGCGGTAGAAACGCTGCGACAATATAGGCTGCAAAGTCTCGTTGATAAGCGTGGACTTTCCCGAACCAGAGACGCCTGTTACAAGTATAAGCTTACCCAGAGGAAACTCTACATCAACATGCTTCAAGTTATTGCCTGAAGCACCAAAAAGTTTTATGCTTTTACCATTGCCTTTACGCCTGGTCTTTGGAACCTCTATACGCTTCTCGCCATTCAAATATTCCGCAGTGATGGTATGAGTCTTCAGCATTTCAGCAGGAGTTCCTTGAAATACCACTTCCCCACCTTTGCGCCCTGCCTTTGGACCAATGTCTACGATCCAGTCAGCAGCCCGCATCATATCTTCGTCATGTTCCACAACAATGACAGTGTTACCAAGGTCACGAAGCTCTTTAAGCGAATTAATAAGACGCTGATTGTCACGCTGATGCAAGCCTATACTTGGCTCGTCAAGAATATAAAGCACATTAACAAGTTGAGAGCCGATTTGCGTAGCAAGACGGATGCGCTGGCTTTCACCGCCTGACAACGATGCCGACTGACGATTAAGAGAAAGGTAATCAAGCCCTACTTCAAGCAAAAAGCTAACACGACTTTTCAATTCCTTCAATATCTCATGAGCTATCTTGGCTTGCTGCGGTTCAAGATGGTCTTCTACTTCTGAAAGCCACTCATTGAGCTCAGATATGTCCATATCAGCGACTTCAGAAATATTCTTATCCCAAATCTTATATGACAGCGACTCTTTCTTAAGCCTATGTCCATGACACTCAGGGCACTCCTTAGTTGCCAGGAATTGAGAAGCCCATTTCTGACTTGCGGCAGAATCATCATTCTCCATCACAGTCTGCAAGTATTTTATGACACCGTCGAAAGCTACGAAATAATCAGTTGAAGTGTGCACCACGTCTTTATCTATGCGCACGTTCTCAAGTGAGCCATTCAGTATCTCGTCTACAGCATCTTCCGGGATGTCTTTGTATGGAGTCTTCAGATTGCATCCATACTTTTGCAAGATGGCATCAATCTGCCAGAAAATCATTTGATTCTTATACTTACCCAATGGCACGATAGCACCATCGCGTATGCTAAGACTGTCATCTGGAATGACTTTCTTTATATCTATCTCACTTACTACACCCAAGCCGTGGCATCGCGGACATGCTCCCTCGGGAGAGTTGAAAGAGAACATGTTTGGAGCCGGGTCTCCATAGCTCAACCCCGTAGTAGGGTCCATGAGCCGCTTGGAAAAGCCACGAACTTCGCCCGTGTCCTTGTCCATAACCAATATGGCACCATCACCCTGGCGCATTGCAACAGCAACTGTCCTGCGAAGCCTTTCGTCATCCTTTGCCTCAACCTTTAGCTTGTCTATTACGACTTCAATATTGTGGTTTTTGTAGCGGTCAACCTTCATGCCGCGTACAATCTCCTTTATTTCACCGTCAACACGTACGTACAGATAGCCTTTACGGCGCATACTGTCGAAAAGCTCCCGATAATGACCTTTGCGCTGTCTTACAAGCGGAGCAAGGATATATATTCTCTTATCATCATATTCCTTCAAAATCAGGCTTATGACTTTCTCCTCAGTGTATTTCACCATCTTCTCGCCACTAAGGTAACTGTAAGCAGTGCCAGCACGAGCATAGAGAAGACGCAAGTAGTCGTATATCTCAGTGGTCGTACCAACTGTAGAGCGAGGATTCTTGTTAGTAGTCTTCTGTTCAATACTGATGACCGGGCTCAAACCGGAAATCTTGTCAACATCAGGGCGTTCCATATTGCCAAGGAAGTTTCGGGCGTAAGCCGAGAACGTCTCTATATACCGCCGTTGGCCTTCTGCAAATATTGTATCGAACGCGAGTGACGACTTACCCGAGCCAGACAGTCCTGTAATGACTGTAAGCGAGTTGCGTGGTATTTTTACATCTATATTTTTAAGGTTGTGGACACGTGCTCCATACACATTTATCCATTCTTGCTCATTCGAGCTTATGTCTTTTGACATTTGTTTCTATGCTTTCTATAATTCTTATTCGTTGACTAATTGCTGGTTCTCCGTATAGCCTCTGAGCAAATTCACATCTTTTTTTATGTTGAATTTCCGCCCGTCTGCCCCACGTGCTTTAACCAAGACATAATAGATTCCCTGCTTTACATCTTTGCCGTGAAACTTGCCGTCCCATCCCCCCGCAGGGTCATTCCAACTGTAAATTTTCTGCCCCCAGCGGTTGAATATGGTAGCCGTAAACTCAACTATACTCTTATAGCCCTCTTTTGCCTTGTAAATATCGTTTATGCCATCACCATTCGGCGAAAAAGCATTTGGAAACTCAAGCTTGCTTTCAGAAATGCCCACAGTGATTGGCTGGGCATCCGACGACCAATAAGCATCCGCATACTCCACGGTGTCATTGCCTTGTGTAAATGTCGCCCACAACTCTACAAAATGGGTGCCGGCCTCATTGAAAGTGAACGAAGTGTTCTCCTCATAACGCACAAGATATGGATTGTCACGTTTTCCTTCACGGTAAAAGTGCCATTCATAATGAGCCGTCCACCCATCTGCATTCGCAGTACCACTGGAAAAGCTGACCGCCAACGGTGCCGACTCTGATATTGACGTAGAGGTTTGCTCATTACCGTCGCTGTCTGTATAAGTGGCCGAAGGCGATATATATGGCACCGATTGAGCCTTAACCAGCCCAATACCGGCAAACGCCATGACAACGAGCATAAGAAATCTCATATTCTTCATACCTTGGATTATATATTTAAGATTGCAAAGTTACATATTTAATCACTGAAAAGGTGCACATTTTAGATGAAAAGATGTGTTTAGAACATATTTTTTTGAATAATCTTATAAAGCTGCAATTTATTTCGTACATTTGCACATGATTATTGAATTATTCGAAAATCACTGACATGAGAAAGTTCTTAAAAGTCATCTTGACAGTTGTCCTTACAGCATTCTGCCTACAAGGTGTAGGGCAGACGGCAGTACGCGACAAATACACTGTAAAGAAGAAAGACACACTATACGGCATAGCCAAAAAGCACGACATAACTGTCGACGAGCTTATAGAGGCAAACCCAGAAATGAAAGTTGACGGTTATCAGCTTAAAAAAGGTGACACCGTGCTTATACCATACGCAAAAGGGCAAAAAAGCGAAAGCAAGAAGTCGCCGAAAGCTGCTTTTAGCGGCAACACCATACACGTTGGAATCATGTTGCCTTTGCACAACGTTGACGGCGACGGCAAACGCATGACAGAATACTACCGCGGCATACTGATGGCATGCGACAGCCTCAGGGCACAGGGATTGAACACCGACATACACGCATGGAACGTAAACATAGACTCTGATATAACGCAATTCATGAGCGACCCGGCAGCCGGAAAATGCGACATCATCTTTGGCCCACTCTACACCAAGCAGGTACACGCATTGGCAGAGTTTTGCCGTGCAAGAGACATAAAGATGGTCATACCATTCTCCATAAATGGCGACGACGTTGCCTTGTACAAGCAAATCTACCAAGTTTACCAGACCAACGACCGGCTGACCAACAGCAGCATCGAGAGTTTCATGAAACGCTTCCCAAATGCACGACCTGTATTCATAGACTGCAACGACAAGACATCAAACAAGGGCAAGTTTACTTTCGGTCTGCGCACACGCCTCGAAAGCAAGAACATACAATACGGCATAACCAACCTGAACAGCTCTGACGACCTTTTCGCAAAGCAGTTCAGCACAACCCAGCAAAACGTGGTGATACTCAACACGGCACGCTCTCCGGAACTAACCCAAGCCATCAAGAAGCTTGAGACACTGCGCGCCTACCACCCATTCATGAAGCTCTCCTTGTTTGGATATACTGAATGGATGATGTATCTTGGCATAGACGAGCAGAAGTTCCACAACTTTGATGCCTACATACCTTCCACTTTCTATTATAATCCTGCCGACTCAAGGACAAAGTCGCTCACCCAAGCATACACACGGTGGTTTCACACCGACATGCAGCAATCACTGCCACGGTTTGCCATAACAGGCTATGACCACACCCAGTTCTTCTTGCGTGGCCTGGCAAAATATGGCAAAGCGTTTAAGGGAGCCAAAGCACAAAGCGACTACCGCCCTTTGCAAGTGCCTTTGGTGTTTAAGCAGATTGGCTCAGCAGGAATGCAAAACGACTTTTTCCAACTGGTTCACTTCCTGCCCAACGGCAACATAGAAGCTATAACATATTAGCAAAAGCATCCCAAAGCCTTTAAAGACAAAGGATACGGGCATGCAAAGAGCTATAATTGCAGATAAGATGACATCCATAAACATAAACAAGACTTCACTCAAGGAATTGCAAGGACAGAATATAAACAGGAGCTGCCCTATAGCATTCCTACATATAATCCGCCGTGCAAGCATGGAAAAGCTCTTGCTTTTCATCCTTCTTTTCTTGCCTCTTTTAGCCCATGCCCAGATTGGCGAGCACCGCAACACTTTGTCTATTGGCGGAAACGCGGGATACAACCTTACCAACATACGCTTCACGCCTAAAGTGGTTCAAAGCATGAAAGGCGGCATGAACTTTGGTTTCACAGCCCGCTATACGGTCGAAAAGTATTTCGCAACCATAGCGTCGGTGCAGGCTGAGGTAAACTACAGCCAGATGGGCTGGAAAGAAGACATTCTCGATGCCAATGATAATGCCGTGATAAACGCCGCCACAGGACTGCCCGAAAACTACGAACGCACAATAAACTACATACAGATACCATTCATGGCTCATCTGGCTTGGGGAAAAGAGAATAAAGGACTCAACTTTTTCGTGAATGCAGGGCCACAGCTTGGCATCTACATCAGCGAAAGTACAAAAAGCAACTTCGATTTTTCACAAATGAACGTTACCGACCGAGCTAACACCATTGTGGCACAAGACACAATGAAAGTCGAAAACAAGTTCGACTATGGCATTGCCGCCGGAGCCGGCGTAGAATGGGCAATACCAAAGGCAGGCAGGTTTACGTTGGAAGCACGCTACTACTACGGGCTCGGCAACATCTACGGCGACTCAAAGCGCGACTTCTTCGGCTCGAGCAATTTCGGCACCATAACCATAAAGCTCGGCTATCTGTTTGACATCACAAAATAGCATTATAAGGTCTAATAAACCTATAAGATATATTTATTCACCAACAAAAACAACAAAAACTATGTTTGAAAACCAACCAAAAGGCCTTTATGCCCTTGCGCTTGCCAACACTGGCGAGCGATTCGGCTACTACACAATGTTGGCAATCTTCGTACTCTTCCTACAGTCAAACTTTGGATGGGGCGAAGGACTTGCCGGCACCGTGTATGCCACGTTCCTCATGCTTGTCTACTTCCTGCCAATAGCAGGCGGCGCCGTAGCCGATAAGATAGGCTATGGACGCTGTGTTACATTCGGCATCATCGTGATGCTCATCGGTTACTTGCTTCTTGCCGTACCTGCCGGCGCCGGCTCTGTTGCCGTTGCCTTAATGGCAATTGCGCTGTTACTTATAAGCATGGGTACGTCGCTGTTCAAAGGTAACTTGCAAGTGATGGTGGGCAAGCTGTATGATGACCCCAAATATGCAAGCAAACGCGACTCCGGCTTCTCCATATTCTACATGGCAATAAACATTGGCGCCTTGTTCGCTCCTACCGCAGCCACCAAGCTCCATGCATGGGCAATGTCTTCGCTTGGCGCATCTGAGGCATCGGCATACCACTATGCTTTCGGCGTTGCATGCCTGTCGCTTATTGTCTCTATAGCCATCTACTACGGATTCCGCTGGACATTCGCACAAGTGGACAACACGGCAAAGAAACAGGATACCATTGCAACGGAGAAGAAAGCAGAAGTGAAGCATGAGGAGACTCCTGAGGAGAAGGCTGACACAAACAGCCGCCTTGTGGCTCTATTCCTGGTGTTCGCCGTTGTGATATTCTTCTGGATGGCATTCCACCAGAACGGATTGACGCTGACATACTTTGCACGCGACTTCACGCAGACCACTGCTTCAGGGCTTGTGAGCATGCTTTTTGACGTTACCAACCTGCTCGGCGTCATCGTAATCGTATATGCCTTGTTCGCTCTTTTCCAAAGCAAGACTTCAAAAGGAAAGACCATCGCCGGCATCGTTATTCTTGCTTGTGCTGCTTTCCTTGGCTACAAGTACAGCCTTGCCGCCGGTCAGACCATCAATGTTGACGTGCCATTGTTCCAACAGTTCAACCCATGCTTTGTAGTCATGCTCACACCTGTAAGCATAGCCCTCTTTGGTTGGCTTGCCTCTAAGGGAAAGGAGCCATCTGCACCTCGCAAAATTGGCTATGGCATGCTCGTTGCCGGCATAGGTTTCATCATCATGATATGCGCTTCGGTAGGTTTGAGCTACCATGCATCCGGCTATCCAGCCGACGACCCACAGCGCGTCAGCCCTCTTTGGTTGGTAAGCACATACCTCGTGCTGACCTTTGCCGAGCTCCTGCTCTCGCCTATGGGCATAAGCTTTGTGTCAAAAGTAGCCCCACAGAAATATCAGGGCCTTATGATGGGTTGCTGGTTTGGCGCTACTGCCATCGGCAACTTCCTCGTACAGATTCCTGCTTACCTCTGGAACAACGTGCCTCTGACAATGGTATGGGGTGTGCTTGTTGCCCTCTGCCTCGCAAGCTTCCTGTTCATCTTCGCAGTCATGAAGAAGCTTGAAAAGGTTTGCTAAAGCATAAAATCATTATCAACAAAGGGGCTATGGAACGTATTTCCTTAGCCCCTTTTTGTTTTTTCATTTTTCCGGTTTCCAAAAAGATTTCCCTAAAGCCATCTCCACAAAAGCCTGCACAGATTTATTTCATCTGAAATAATTCAACAAAAAGTAAAAAGTCAGGACAAACGGAAAGCACCATTCCAGAAGCGGGAAACAACGGTTGAAACATACGAACGGCGGTTTTGACTGTTAGCCACGCCGTCTGTGGGTCACTTGTACGCCGTACTTAAGTCACTTGTACGCCGTACGAGTGACTCAAGTACGCCGTAAATAAGATGCCTTTACGCCGTAAATGTCTCACCTTGCCGCCATAAAGATGAAGTCCATGCGAAAGCAAAATATGCTCAATTTTGTCATATAGCTGATTATCAATGATTTACATATTTCCCCACCATTGCGATATTTCAGAGAAGAAGAAAGCTTGAAGCCAAATAAGCCGCTCACAGAAGGGGTCGCGATGATTTAATCTTTACAAACAAATTGACGCTTCTTTACTTTCTTTTCTACCATTGTGGTAGCAATACTGTTAAATAATCTAATATTCGTCAATCAATGTACAAATAAATAGCTGACAGCAACCATCCTTTTGATTATTTTTCTTAATTTTGTAAAAAAACAAATACTGAACATTGAAAGACTTTAAAACAATCACTACCTCTGTGTTCTTACTCCTCCTTACAGCAGTATCAACGCACGCTCAGAGCAATGGCAGCACCGTCATTTGGTCTGAGGACTTTACCAGCAAGTTTGAATGTCCCACTATTGGCAAAAACGCGACCTATACATATAGTGGCACTGTAATGATGTCACGACAAAAATCTACAGATTGCATTTGCCCGGAACTGCAACTCGAGACGGGCGGCGTTTTCACAGCAAAAATAGCTCTTTATGGCGCAAGCGGAGATTTTACACTATCATTCAAATACAATAAAAATTACGGCACAGACAGAATGCCAACTGTAACAATGAATGATACAAAGCTATCGCCTGAATCTACAAATAGCGGAACTTTTGCATTTAGTATTCCTGAAAACACCGAAAGCATTACAATAGCCTTTTCCAATGAGACCGAAAACGATGTTTATCTGGACGACATAGTCCTTTCAGGCTCTGCCAATTGCCGCCCTACGAAGACATCGCCGGAACTGAGCTTTACAAACACTGAAGCCACGGTCACATACGGCGAGACTTATCACCTGCCATCTCTCAACAACCCACACAACTTGCCAGTTTACTACTGGAACACTGATGACAGCATAGCCTCAGTAGACAAAGACGGCAACGTAAAGATTAACAGCATTGGCAAAACCGTAGTTTCGGCTATTTACCACGGCGACGAAAACTACTCATATCAAGAAGCGTCTTACACGCTAAATGTAGAACGAAAGAAACCCGAAGGCGAGATTTTCTATGAAAGCTTTGACAAAAACCTGTCGGAAGGAGGAAACGATGGCAATTTCGGTAATCCGGCAGGCAATGTAACAGTAGAGCTTGACCAACCGGATTTAGTATATAAAAACAATAACCTAAAAAGCGCATACAAATGTATCATAATAGGCCCAACCAGCAGTGAAAGCGGCTCATACAGTATTAAGAGTTTAAGCGGATTAAACAGCAAATGCAAACTGACCTTTAGGATAGCCGGAATGACTAACAAAAAGGCTTCTTGCTATGTCGAGGTTAATAAAAAGCAATACGATGTAAACATTGAAAAGAACGGGCAATGGTATTACAAGGAAGTCAATCTGACAGGAGCAAGTGCTTCATCAATTATATATATTATAGGTCATTACGTCTATCTTGACGATGTATCTATAATATCAGGTGACCTTTTACCCATAGACGTAAACATCAGCAGTGCAGGATATTCCACCCTCTATTATAGCGACAAGGCTCTGGTTGTGCCGGAAGGAATGGAGGCTTACACCATGAACGTAGCCGACGACATGGTAAAGAAAAGCCACAGCTATGAGGCAGGCTCTACGATACCAAAAGGAACTGCCGTAGTATTGAAAGCCAATGAGGGCAAATACTCTATGAGACTCTCATCTGAGAATGGCGTTGACGACTCTAAAAACAACATGCTTAAAGGTAGCGACAACGAAGCCACTACCACGGGCGGTGATATTTATTATAAACTGGCAAGTCCGGATGGAGTAGCTGGCTTCTACTGGGGAGCGGAAGGCGGAGGAGCTTTCAGAAATGGAGCACATAAAGCCTACTTGGCTGTGAAGAAATCGCAAAATGCACAACACAGGGCAATAAGGAGCTTTGCTTTCAATAGCGAAGGCGAAGCAACAAAGATTAACGCCATTGAACAAGGCAGCCAAGACTATCCTTTATATAATCTGCAAGGGCAACGTGTAGATAAAAACTACAAGGGCATAGTCATACGCCAAGGACGTAAGTTCATAATGAGATAAAAGTGCCTGATAGGAACAGTTTAAAAGCCAATACCGTGAAACACACATATATGAAGCCAAGGACAACGGTGACTTACCATGCAAACAAGAATTACATGTTAGCAGCAAGCAACAAGCCGGACGCAAGTTTGCAGATAAAAGATGAATACACTGATTCACCACAATTGTCCAAACCTTGGCAAGACAAAATATGGCAAGCTTGGGGAAATGAGGAGGATATAGAAAACCAACCAACGGATAATTAAAATATTTTCCGCATTGCGTTTTGCTTTTACCACATTTCTTATTATTTTTGCATTCAAAATAAAGTCGAATGGCAGAAAGAATAAGAATAAAAGACATAGCGGAGAAAGCCGGCGTGTCGGCAGGAACCGTTGACCGCGTATTGCACGGCAGGCCGAACGTATCGGAAAAAGCACGGGCAAAGGTTGAAAGAGCCTTGAAGGAGCAAAATTATCGGCCAAACATTTATGCCTCGGCCCTTGCATATAACAAGAGCTATAAGTTCAGCGTACTGATGCCGAAACATGAACAGATAGCCTATTGGGAAGAGGTGGAACAAGGCATAAAGATGGCGGTGGAGTCAAGAAAGGACTTTAACATAACAGCCGACATAAATTATTATGATCGCTTCAACGACAAAGAGTTTACCGAAGTGGCAAACAAGTGCATAGCGCAAAGCCCGAACGGCATCGTACTGGTGCCTGTAGAGCTTGAGGTTACGCGAGAGATAACTGACAAGCTGCACAATCTTTCTATACCGTTTGTATTGCTCGACTCTTATATGCCTGACTTGAAGCCTTTGGCTTTTTTCGGGCAAGATTCTTTCTCCAGCGGTTTCTTTGCCGCTAAAATGCTCATGTTGATTGCAAGAGATGAGAAGGAAATCGTCTTCATGAAAATAACAAAAGACGGACGCGTGGTAAGCAAACAGCAGGACAACCGCGAAGTGGGCTTCCGCCACTATATGCATGACCACTTCCCCAATATAAAGATAATAAACCTGGAGCTTCCTTTCGACGGAACACGGCAACAATACGACAAGCTGCTTGAGAATTTCTTTAGAGAGCATCCAAATATACACCACTGCATAACCCTCGGCTCAAAGGCGCACGTCATGGGCGAATATTTGCTTCGCACCAACAGGCGCGACGTACAGATAATGGGATATGACATGGTTAAGAAAAACGCCGAATGCTTGCGTGAGGGCAGCATTTCATTCCTAATAGCCCAACACGCCTACCAGCAAGGTTACTCGTGCATGGATGCGCTGTTCAAGGCGGTAGTATTGAAAACAAAAATACAAACAGTAAACTACATGCCTATAGAACTGCTAACACAGGAAAATGTAAAGTTCTATAGGAGAACTCAACTGTAATAGTAGGAACGTCTGATTTGTGAGAATGTTAGATAGATAATTATGCCAGCAATAGAATCAAAGAAGCAAAGTCAAGGCATTAAGGGAATATTGGCACTGTCTCCATTGATTGTGTTCATCGTATTATACTTGACACTAAGCATCGTGGCAGGCAGTTTCAGCCGTGTGCCCATGACCGTTGTCTTTCTTATAGCCAGCGTTTATGCCATCGCTATATCGAAAGACTTTTCCATGAGACAGCGAATAGACATTTACAGCAAAGGAGCATCTACGCCAAACCTTGTGCTAATGCTTTGGATATATGTGCTGGCAGGTGCATTCGCACAATCGGCAAAGGGAATGGGAGCCATCGACGCAACTGTAAATCTTACGCTTAATACACTGCCTGCCGGATTGATTTTGCCAGGACTGTTCATCGCCGCCTGCTTCATATCAATATCTATAGGAACAAGCGTAGGAACAGTGGTGGCACTTGTACCTATTGCCGCAGGGTTGGCACAGGGCACAGACTCTAACGTGGCACTGATGACCGCTGTAATAGTAGGCGGTGCTTACTTTGGAGACAATCTTTCATTCATTTCAGACACAACAGTAGTAGCAACGCAGACACAAGGCTGCAAAATGAGCGACAAGTTTAAGGTAAACTCACAGATTGTAGCCCCTGCAGTTATTGTAGTCCTTGCAATCTATACATATCTTGGATGGGGAATGCAGGCTCCTGAACATGTCTCAAACGTTGAATACATTAAAGTGATTCCTTATCTTGCTGTCTTGGTTACCGCCATCTGCGGCATCAACGTAATGGCAGTGCTTGTCATAGGCATCATATTATGCGGCATTATAGGCATAGCGTATGGTGACTATGGCTTTTACGGTTGGCTCGACTCAATGGGCAAAGGAATTGTAGGCATGGGAGAGCTGATAATAATCGCCATGATGGCTGGCGGCATGTTGGAAATAATAAGAGCTAACGGTGGCATTGATTATATAATAAAACGACTGACAGCACATGTCAGAGGTAAGCGCGGAGCTGAGTTCTCAATAGCCGCACTGGTAAGCCTCGTGAATGTATGCACGGCAAACAATACGGTTGCCATACTAACAGTAGGAAATATAGCAAAACAGATAAGCGAGAAGTATGGTGTGGATCCGCGAAAGGCTGCAAGCATACTTGACACTTTCTCTTGTTTCGTACAAGGACTTATACCATACGGAGTTCAGATGTTGCTTGCCGCAGGACTTGCACATCTGTCGCCCGTTGACATAATGCCATATCTATATTATCCATTCGCCATAGGCATAGCCGCAACATTAGCCATACTGCTAAGGTACCCTAAGAAATACTCATAATCGTCTATGGACATTATAACACGCAATTTTTTCCGCCTTCTGCGCTCTGGCGCATTGCATGAGAATGAGAAGCTGGAACCGATGTCATATTTCAAGTGGCGGCGGTTAGAGCAGATGGTGCATGTGCAGCATGTGGAAGACTTTGTCGTGAAAGGACTCAACGAGCATAAAAATGGAGAATGGACAAATGTTCCTGATGATTTTTTAATAGGCGACATGGAAGTGGCTGGCAAAAAGCCATGCACTCTGAGCAATGCCATACTGAACAAACGTTTAAAGCGAATAGAACACAACGAGATTCGCTCTATGGAAACCAATGTAGGTGCATTGGACGTATTGAAAATCATTGTCGATACCGTTTCTATGATGCTTAATCATGGCATGATGCTTAAAGGTATTCTCACTCTTGGCTGTTATCTTCGCGCTAAAGGAGACAAGGTCGACTTCCTGAAGCTTGACAAATGGATAAAGAATCTGCATTTAAGGCGCATGGCACAACTGCAAGGCAGTATGCTCATAACAGTATTCAATTTCGAAAAGGACGAATTGCCGTTCGTGCAAAGAATTGAACCTGCCGCATACAAACTCGTTGTGCGTTCTGTAGTGCATACTGCAAGTGATACTGCAGAGGAATGGCATTTCAGACAAAACAACTCTGGCTTTGTAACTAACAATTCGGCTTTGCTACGTAGAAACCTTCGCAGAAGCCTAAGATATTTGGCTTATGCCCCAATAGAAACAATAAGCAATTACTTTAGTAATTTTGCACGCTCACTACAAGAGATTGAGGAATAAAAGGAAAGAATCATTCAATAAGAGTTTACATTAGGATA
This sequence comes from uncultured Prevotella sp., assembly GCA_964655685.1. Classification (GTDB taxonomy): domain Bacteria; phylum Bacteroidota; class Bacteroidia; order Bacteroidales; family Bacteroidaceae; genus Prevotella. The sequence goes on along the minus strand of CAZZNO010000007.1, from coordinate 23,331 downwards.
AAATAAAAGATGCCTTACAGAAGTATTTTCCTGTAAGGCATCTTTTATTTTATTCTGCTACCACCACAAAATAATTAATGGGAATAGCATAAAGAGGAACTTTACATTCCAGCAGCGGCTGCAATCCAATCATAAACACCAGAGCAAACACCAAAGGCGACAACACCGAGTGTGCAGATGGCGAGGCAGAGCTTCGTAGATGTAGCACTCTTGAATGTCGGCAACGGTTTGTCGGTGTGTTTGATGAACATAGCCTTGACAATAAGCAGGTAGTAGTACAAGCTTATGACGGTGTTGATCAAAGCAATGAAAACGGTAGCGTATGTCAGTGCACCGATTGTAGTAGACACCTGTGCGCCATTGGCTGCTGCCATGAATGCGAAGAACTTCGAGAACATACCTGCAAACGGAGGAATACCACCGAGAGAGAACAAGGCAAGTGTCATGATGAAGCTCAAACGTGGATTTGTCTTGTAGAAGCCATTGTATGAGTCGATGTCTACAGTACCACCGTTGTGTTCTTCAACAGAAGAAATGATAGCGAAAACAGCTATGTTGGCAACAACATAAATAAGAATGTAATAGCTAAGAGCAACAACACTCATAGCAGAGTCACCTATGATAGCGAGAACTATGTAACCAGCCTGTGAAATAGAACTGAATGCCATGAATCGCTTGAGATTCTTCTGATGGATGGCAAAAAGGTTGGCAACAGTAATAGAAAGTACTACAACAATCATCAACATATACTGCCAGTAATCGGACATTGGAGCAAAAACCTTCATAAGGATTGAGCAGAGTGCGAAAGCAGCTGCGCCCTTAGAAACTACGCTCAGATAACCAGTTACAGCTGTAGGAGCACCCTGATAGGTGTCGGCTGTCCAAAAGTGGAAAGGTACAAGAGAAATCTTGAAACCAAGACCACTGAAGAAGAATACCATTCCCATGACTATAAGAGGAGCTGCCGAAATACTTGAATCGATAAGGTATTGCAACTTTGGTACTATATCGTCGAAATAGAGTGTTCCTGTAACACCATAGATGAAACTTATGCCAAAAAGCATCACACCACTTGAGAATGTAGCAGTGAGAATAAACTTAGCTCCTGCTTCTGCTGAGTAGTGACGGTATTTGTCCATTGCCACAAGGCAAGCCATTGGAACGGATGCCATCTCAAGACCAAGGAAGAATAACAGGAAATGATTAGCACTTACCATCATATTCATGCCAAGGAGAGTTGAGATTACAAGTACATAAAACTCTCCTTCCTTGAATGCCGTGTCAGGACGCTGTAACCACTCACGTGCCTGAATGACAACAAGGAGTGTACCGAAAGCAAGTATCGTCTTAATGACACCAACACTCGGACTTGTGGCGTACATGTCACCGAAACATGTTGCTGCCTCTGTCGGGAAGATGTTGATTAAGATATGTATAAACAACAGCACACAAACTAAAGGATTAAACCAAGCACGAGACATTTTTCCATGCCCTTTCCCTACGGGGATGGAAAATTCGGTACCTTGCAATCCTTGTTCACCTTTGTCGGCTTGCTCAATGGCAACCGCCGTTGGTCTTTGCGCAGTAAAGAGGTCGATGAGGAATACTATCACGAGGATAGTCATCAGCGTGACCTCAGGTATCATATTCAGAAATTGACTATAATCGATATTCATTGTATTTTCTTTTTTAGAAGTTCAGAAGTCCGATGTCCAGAAGTCCTGCCATTTGTCACTTGGCTGAAAGAAGCCAGAAGAACATTTGACTGAACTTTTGAACTTCTGTCTTCTGGACTTCTGAAGACTACATTCCAGTAATGTGCATAATCATAGGACCGACGGCATCATTGATGATGTCTTGAACCCACAGAGGAGCAAGACCAAGACCGGCGACGCAGAAGATGAGACCACCAACAGCAATACGCTCATCCCATGTAGCATCGGTGAGTTTGTAATACTCAGGATTAGGAACTTTCTGATAGAGAATCTTACCAACAACACGCAGGATATACACTGCCGTGATGACGATAGACGTGCAGGCAATAATGGTACAGGTGCGGTGGAAGATGTCTGCGTTCTGGAAAGAACCGACGAAGATGTTCATCTCGGCTACGAAGCCAGAGAAGCCTGGGAGACCGAGGTTGGCAAGACCAGCCACGACGTAAGCGACAGAGAGGAACGGCATAATCTTCATCAAACCACCAAGGCGGCGAACATCACGAGTGCCTGTGCGATGGTAGATCATACCAATTACAGCGAAGAAAAGTGCTGTCATTAGACCGTGAGAAAGCATTTGCAGGATTGCACCTGTGCAAGCCGTCTGTGTCATCATCAAAAGTGCGAACAGCACCATACCACAGTGAGAGACTGAAGAATAAGCATTGATGTACTTAAGGTCAGTCTGTACGCAAGCGGAAAGGGCACCGTAGACTACTGATATTGTTGTCAACACAAGGAAGATGCTTGAGAGCTGCTGTGCTGCCTCTGGGAGCAAGAACATAGCGATACGGAAGCAACCATAACCTCCGAGCTTCATCAGTACACCGGCGTGGAGCATAGAGACAGCCGTAGGTGCTGAAGCATGACCGTCAGGTGACCATGTGTGGAATGGGAACAAGGCACCAAGAACACCAAAGCCGATGAAGATGAAAGGGAAGAAAACTTTCTGGATTGCGGCAGGTATAGCATGAAGCTGAGCTATCTGCATGACATCCATTGTATAAGTACCACTATACTCACCATTGAAGAAGTAGATACCAAGAATACCAATGATGAGCAGAGCACTACCACCCATAAGCATCAGAGTAAGTTTCATGGCTGAGTACTCCTTTGGTCCGGTTCCCCATACGCCAATCAAGAGGTACATCGGGATAAGGGCTACCTCATAGAACATGAACATTGTGAACAGGTCCTCAGAGATGAAGAAGCCGAACACACCAGTTGAAAGGAGTGTGAACCAGAGGAAGTATTCCTTCTGCATCGGGTGCAACTGCCATGAAGCGAAGGTTCCTGTGAAAACTATGATAGAAGACAACAGGATCATCACCACTGCAATACCGTCAACACCTGTGCGGTAGAAGATATTCAACGGTTTAAACCAAGAAATGGCATCGCCGAAAAGGAATGGATATTCCGAAGCCGGCATGGTCTCGCGGGCGCCAACGAAGGCAATAACGAGATAGATGGCTAACGCAAGCAATGCTGTAGAGCCAACTGCCATGACAATGCGGACCTGCGTGTCGTTCTTGGCAAGCCACAGACAGAGCAGCATCAGGACCGGTATAATGACGAATAATGTTAGAAAAGTCATTGTTGTTTTGTTTTTCTTATTGTGAAGTTCAGAAGTCCCGGAATCCGGAAGTCCTGTCATTAGCCTTATGGTTGTTAGGAGCCAACAGAACATTTGACTGAACTTCTAGACTTCTGACTTCTGGACTTCTGAAAAATTCGTTTATATGCAAAGCAGTATCAGCGTTAATGCCACTGAACCAGTGAGGAACCAGACGGCATACTGACGGACATCACCACTCTGCCAAGGACGGATAGCCTCACCACCTTCACGGGTTGCCCAACCTGCGAAGTTGAAGGCACCGTCAATGACATGGCGGTCGAACCATGCGATAGGAATAGAGAAGCAACCGAAGACAATCTTGTGTGTGAAGAACTGCCAAGCATCGTCGATATAGAAACGGTTGAGGGCAGCCTTGTGAAGCTTCGGGAATGTGTTAGCAAGCCTGTCAGGCAGTGGGTTATGCTTAGGAGCATACATGTAAGTAGCAAGAGCAAAACCGATTGTTGCAACAGCGAGGGAAATCCAGGCTGTAGTACCAAACTGGAAGTGCTGGAGGGCAATCTCCTCAGGATGACCATCAAGAGATACGAAGTGGCCGAAAGGAATCCAACCTGCTACGCAGCTGATGATAGCGAGGAAAACCAACGGACCCCACATTACGAAAGGAACCTCTGCCGGCTTTCTCCGATGCTCGGGATCCTGCTCATAGTAGCTGTTACCCCAGAAGATGACGTAGTAGAGACGGAACATGTAGAATGCTGTCATACCACTGACGAGAACCATGAACCAGCCAAGATACGGTGAGAAGTTGAAGCAAGCGTCAACAATCTCATCCTTTGAGAAGAATCCGGCGAGTGGCCAGAAACCGCTGATGGCGATAGTTCCAATGAGGAAGCAGATGTTGGTAATAGGCATATACTTGTGCAGACCTCCCATATACTCCTTGAAGTTGCTGCCAATGATGACGATGATTGCACCAGAGCAGAGGAAAAGGAGCGCCTTGAACATTGCGTGTGTGAAGAGGTGGAACATGGAAGCCATGTAACCGAGACTTCCCTCACCAGACATTGCTGTTACAACGCCGAGGGCGGTAATCATGTATGCAATCTGCGAAATTGTAGAAAATGCAAGACCACGCTTAATATCGCGCTGACAGCATGCTACTGAAGCAGCATAGAAAGCTGTGAAGGCACCTATATATGCTATATAATGTAATGTGTTAGGAGCGTAAGCTATCCAAATCGGCATCAAGGAAGCCACCTGATATACACCGGCGACAACCATCGTGGCGGCATGGATGAGGGCGGACACTGGGGTCGGACCTTCCATAGCGTCAGGAAGCCAAATGTGGAGAGGGAACATAGCTGACTTACCAGCACCACCGATGAACATCAGGAAAAGTGCGGTAGGCAGAACCCATGCAGCTCCCGGCAGCTCTGTTACAAGTTTCGGATCGGCAGTCAAGTCGTAGTTGAATGTGCCGGTATAGAAACTGTAGAAAAGAATACCGATGAGGAAGAATAGGTCGGCGAAACGTGTTACGATGAACGCCTTTTTGGAAGCGTGCACGGCAGCATGTTTCGGATAGTAGAAACCGATAAGCAGGTAAGAACAGACACCCACGAGCTCCCAAAAGAGGTACATCTGGAAGATATTAGTAGCGACTACCAAACCAAGCATTGACATCGTAAAGAGAGACAGGAAAGCGTAGAAACGCTGGAATCCTTTCTCATAGCCTTCTTTCTTATAGTTCTCATCACGTTCTGCCATATAGCCGAAACTGTAAATATGAACCATAAAAGATACTGTTGTGATGACGATGAGCATCATAACAGAAATAGGTGTCAAGCGGAAGCCGATGTTGAAAGTCAACATCTCGGTGAACTTAAGCCATGTGAAGTTGAAGACCGTCACTGTCGGGTAAAGACCAGTGGCAGCATCCCTTCCAATAGCAAAGAAATATTCGTAAGCCGTGTAGAGGCTCATACACCACAGCACACCAAGTACTGCGGTACCGATGAGTCCGGCAACGGGCTTCTTCATCTTCATGCCAAGCAGTCCTAAGACAAGAAAGCTCAGGAACGGAAGAAGAAGAATCAAAAATGCATAACTGTATTCCATTGTATTTTTGTTTTAGAAGTTCTGAAGTCAGAAGTTTCGAAGTCCTGTCATTAGTCTCTAGGTCGTTTTGAACCCGAAGATCATTTGACTGAACTTCAGGACTTCTGTCTTCTGTACTTCTGAAATCTCCTTTAGTATTTCATATTCTCAATACTATTTACCTGATCACTGTGATAGTTGCGGTAAACATTGATGATAATGGCAAGAGCCACAGCTGTCTCCGCAGCGCTGACACCTATAGAAAAGAGTGTGAAAAACGCTCCCTCGAGCTGTCCTGGGAAAAGCAGACGATTGAAGACCGCGAAGTTGAGGTCCACAGAGTTCAATACAAGCTCGATAGATATGAGCATAGCTACGAGGTTGCGGTGTGTGACGAATCCGAACACACCAATGAAGAAGAGCAGCGTACTGACTGCTAAGAATGCATAAACTGAAATCATTTCTTATTGTCCTCCTTTCTTGCAATCATTACGCCACCGACGATACATGCCAGAAGGAATACTGATATGAACTCGAATGGCAATACATAACCGTATTTACCAGAAGAAACCATAGCCTGACCGACCTCCTTCATAGAAACCTCCATATCAGGGCGTTCCATAGCGAGGTTGATGAAGTGGTTCTTGCAGAGAATGACAGCTGTCACCACAAGACCTACGAGGGAAATCAGAAGGCCCTGAGCGATGCGAACGCCTTTGAAGCGTGCCACAAGGTTCTGCAAGCTTCTCTTAGAGACAAGCTGGATGGCAAAGATATACATGATAGTGATGCCGCCGGCATAGATGGAGATCTGTGCGGCGCCAAGGAACGTGTAGTCGAGCAGGAAGTAAAATCCGGCGATGCCGAAGAGTACGAAAAGCAGCCAAGTGGCGGCGCGCATAATACTCTTCGTGCAGACTGACATTACAGCTGAGCCAAGAACGACTACAGCCAGAATAACAAACATTACTATATTAGCCATAATCATTACTTGGTTTTGGTGTTGAACTTACCGATAGTCAGCGGAGCTCCACCGTCAATGAGGTTTGGCAGTGAACCGCCCTGATAAACCTCCTTGTCGAGGTGCAGGACAAGCTTCTTGCGGTCGAAGACGGAATTCTCGAAGTCGTTGACGAAATGGATAGCATCGAAGTTGCAGGCATTGACGCAGAGCTGGCAGAACATACAGTCGCCGAGGTCATACTGGTAGTCGTCAAGTACCTTCTTCTTGCGGCCCGTCTCCGGGTCGGCTTCCATGTGGGATGTAATCTTTATCGTGTCGTTAGGGCATGCCTTCTCGCACATCGTACAGGCAGTGCACTTGTAGTCGCCGACCTTCAGCCCGCGCTTTTGAATCTGCGGGTTCTGCAGGTCTTCCTCCGTGACACGCTTGAAGACCAGTCTGCCGCGGTGCCTTGCAGAGACATGCAGCGTGGTCTTACGGTTCTCGGGATACTGCTCCGTGGACTTCGGCGTGAAGTACTCCTTCATCGTGACCTTAAGGCCGGTAGCCAAAGTCTTGGTGGCATCCTTAATACCTTTAAAATATTGTGACATTGTTTTTTCTTTTTGGGAAGTCTGGAAGACAGAAGTTCAGAGGTTCTGTCATTACCATCTTGGTTGACTTTCGTCCAAAGAACATTTGACTGAACTTCAGGACTTTTGTTTTCTTGACTTCAAACTTTATAATGTGAGACCCAACGCTACGCACGCTGTCATTACGACAAGTGTGACGAGCATCAGCGGCATGAGGTATTTCCACTCAAGCTTAAGAATCTGGTCGATACGGAGACGTGGGAAAGTCCAGCGTGCCCACATGAGAATCCAGATTACCAAGAGGGTCTTGCCGGCAAACCAGACAAAACCAGGAATGTAGTTCATCACAGTGTCAAAACCTTCGATACCAATGTTGAGAGGAGCCCAGCCACCAAGGAAGATGGTAGCGGCGAGACCACTGATAACCACGAGGTTGAGGTACTCAGCGAGGTAGAAGTAGCCGAAGCCCATACCACTGTACTCTGTGTGGTAACCGGCTGTCAACTCACTCTCTGCCTCGGCGAGGTCGAACGGGCCACGGTTTGCCTCGGCATTTCCTGCAATAAGGAAGACGAGGAAGGCTACGATAGCCGGGATATGACCCTGGATGATGAGCCACTTCCAAGGACCAACCTGTGCGTTGATGATGTCGCTGAGCTGCATACTACCGCAAAGGATAACGGCGGTGATCATGCAGAGTCCAAGAGACATCTCATAAGAAATCATCTGGACAGCACCACGCATTGCCGATACTACAGAGTACTTATTGTTGGAACCCCAGCCGGCGAGGATGACACCAAGTACACCGATAGATGAGATAGCGGTCACCATGAAGACGCCAACATTAAAGTCGAGAACGACAGCACCCTTGTTCCAAGGTAGGAAAGAGAAAGTGCCAACGGAGGCGATGATGGTGAGGAACGGGGCAAGGGCATAAAGGAACTTATCAGAACGGTCTACACCGAAGATTTCCTTGATAAGCATCTTCAACACGTCGGCAACGACCTGGAAGATACCCCACTTACCCACACGCATAGGGCCGAGACGACATTGGAAGAATGCGCAGACCTTACGCTCAAAATATATCATGAACATGGCGATGAGGGCGTAGAGCGCAAGCACTATAACTCCCACGAGCACACATTCGATGAGGATTGCCCAAAAGCTGCTCAAGCCGCATGTCTGGCGGAGCAGATTGTCAAACCATTGTGTTACTACTGAAAAATCAAACATTGTTTGTTTCTTTTTTGAAGTTCTGAAGTTTGAAGTACAGAAGTCCTGTCATTAGTCTCTTGATTGAAAGATTCTCGAAAAACATTTGACTGAACTTCTTAACTTCTGCCTTCCGACTTCTATTATCTATCCAAATCAGGTATCACGAAGTCGATGCTTGCGCCGGTAGCTATGAGGTCGGCAATCTTCTGGCCACGGAGCATCTTGTCGAAAGCTCCTGCGAGAGTCAGGCCCATAGGACGCATCTTCACACGGTACGGACTCTTATCGCCACGACTGTCGAGGTACACACCAAACTCGCCGGCACCACCTTCTACAGAGAACCACCATTGACCCTCCGGAACTTTGATGATAGGCTTCTGCTTGATGTAGTACTCGCCCTCGGGGATGTTGTCGATGAGCTGCTCGATAATGTTGAGGCTCTGATACATCTCCTTGATGTGAATCATATAGCGCTCCATAGAGTCACAACCTGTACCTGTAATCTCATTCCACTCTACCTTATCATATAAAGCATAAGGATGATTTTTACGAACATCATTATGCCAGTTGGCAGCACGTCCGGCAGGACCTGTGACACCATAGTTGATGCAGTCTTCAAGATTCATGTAGCCCACACCCTCAAGACGGTTGTGAGTGATTACGTTGTCGCCGAAGACATCAAGGTATTCCTGAATCATAGGACGGAGGTACTTGCAGAGAGCCTTAGTGTTCTCCACGAAGTGCGGGTCTATATCGTCCTGGAGACCGCCGATGCGGTAATAGTTCTGAATGAGTCGTCCACCGGTCGTTTCCTCCATGACGTTCAGTACGTGCTCACGGTCGCGCATGCAGTACAGGAAGGCTGTCAAGGCTGACAGGTCCTGGGCACAAGTGCCGAGGAAGAGCAAGTGGTTGTCGATACGCTGCAATTCATCCATGATGGTACGGATGTATTGTATGCGGTCGGAGAGCTCAACACCCATAGCCTCCTCTATGACACCGACCAAAGCGTGGCGGTGCATCATGGCGCAGAGGTAGTTGAGACGGTCGGTAAGGGCGAGAGTCTGAGGATAAGTCATAGACTCCATCATCTTCTCCATGCCACGGTGGATGTATCCGAGGTGCGGATAGACATGCTTGATAGTCTCACCGTCCACGACAGTGCGAAGACGAAGCACACCGTGGGTTGACGGGTGGTTAGGACCGAAGTTTATGACAAAGTCATCATCACCGAGCAAGCGGTGCTTGGTCTGTGTGAGGTTACCGTACTTATCGAGGTTATACTCTGTTGTCCAATCCACGTCAGGCTCATCAGTCATAGGGAACTGGTTTGCCTCAGGACTCATGTCGAAGTCCTTGCGCAGAGGATAGCCCTTGAAGTCGTTACGCATGAAGAGACGGCGCATATCTGGATGACCGAGGAACTTGATGCCGAAGAAGTCGAAGACCTCACGCTCAAGCAGGTCGGCGTCGTGCCAAAGCTTGATGACAGAAGGGATGACATAATTCTCGTCATCGAGCTTCTTTGCCATCTGCTTTACCGATACGCGCTCGTGGCTCTGTGTGTTCTCAAGAATGTAAATGCAGCCGAGTCCTCCCTCATGGGCGTCGTCGCCCGGTCCGAAGTCCTCACCTACGATTGTCACAAGGTAATCGAAATGCTGCTTATTCTTCAGCTTTGCCATCTCTGCGGCAAAGTTGTCAAATCCGAATTCTTTATTCTCTAATTTCATTTCGATTACTTGTTATTTATTTACTTTGAATTCTTCACCTTTCTTCTCCAGTGCGTCGAGCTCTTTGCCGAGTGCCTCGACATCAGCCTTATTGGGAGAAGCAGTGACGATGATAGGTTCTTTCGCTCCAATCTTAGCGGCAGAGAGATTCTCGTTGCTGATACCGTGAAGACCGCCGAGTGCGAGACTCTCCTCTTTCTCGGTGCGGTTCATCTTGTGGTTTGCGCCACCGAAGAACTTCTCCACCTTTACCTTACGCTGCAACTGCATCATGCCATAGAGGATAGCCTCAGGGCGTGGAGGGCAGCCAGGGATATACACATCGACCGGAACAATCTGGTCGATACCACGGACAACGCTGTAGCTCTTCTTGAAAGGTCCGCCTGAGATAGTGCAGCCGCCGACGGCTACGACATACTTAGGCTCTGCCATCTCGTCGTACAGACGCTTGAAGACCGGTGCCATCTTGTTGGTGATGGTTCCGGCGCACATGATAAGGTCTGCCTGACGTGCTGAGTTACGTGTCACCTCAAATCCGAAACGGGAGAAGTCGTAACGTGCGCATCCTACTGCCATGAACTCGATACCGCAGCAAGAGGTACCGAAGGTCAGTGACCAAAGTGAGTTACTGCGGCCCCAGTTGATTATCTGGTCGAGTGAGCCGAGAACCACGTTTACGCCGCCATCGTTGAGTTCGTTGGCGATGTTCTCCAATGTCTCATTGTCCTTAAACTCGTCGTAAGGAATACTCTTGATGTGTGGCTTTCTTACCTCCATTCCAACGCTCCTTTCCGCCAGGCGTAAGCCAGCCCAAATGCCAAAACCAACAGGAAGAACCCAATGCTCACGAGAGCCATGCTGCTGGAATCACGTACCACGACGGCCCAAGGGTACAGGAATACTGTCTCAATGTCGAAAATCAGGAAAAGGATGGCAAACAGATAATAGCCGGCATGCAGAGGCATCCAGCTGCTTCCACGTGTAGGAATACCACACTCGAAAGGCTCACCCTTCACCGGATTGTACGAACGTGGGCCAATCAGCTTGGCGATGACGTATGCGCCTACCACCAACGTGATTGCCGTCAGCAAAACGGTGATTAACAAAGTGAAATTCATAAAGTTGATAACGTTATTTTGTTGAATTCGTTTAAACGGCTACAAAGGTAACAATTTATTTTCAAACGTTACAATCTTTTATGCAAAAATGTAAAGTCAATATTGCAAAAAAGTTAGTATAGCCACCATATCACAGCAGAGGCATTGGTTGGGAGTAGTCTCTGTAACAGTCTTTTTATTATGAAACAAATTGACAAAAAGTAAAAGATCAAGACAAACGAAAAGACACATTCCAGAAGTGGAAAACAATAGTAGAAACACTCAAACGACTGTCCTGATGGTTAGCCACGCCGCCTGTGATTCACTTGTACGGCGCAATTACGTAACATTTACGGCGTAGAAGCCACACTTCTACGCCGTAAAAAAGATGTCTTTACGGCGTATTCAAACCTTCTTGCCGCCGTAAAGATGAAACAAATGCTATGCTAAAGAATGCGCATTTTTACCATATCTCTGGTTTTCAACTATTTACACGCTTTCTCACCATTGCGATATTTCGGAGAAAAGGAAAGCATGAAGTCAAATATGCCACTCACAGAGTGGGTGCTGATGAATTAAAGTTTACAATACTTATTTTTTGCTATACTTCTCTATCAGTCCCTCTGCCCTACCGTCGCCAAGCTCCTTGGCTTTTTGCAAAGCTTCAATGCCCTCCGTCTTTTTGCCAGTTTCGCAAAGCGCAATACCTTTGATGATATAAATGTCAGCGTATTTGTCAGTCAGTTGCAAAGCCATGTCACAAGTCTTGATAGCATCGTCGGGTTTATTCACACGAAGTTGCAAGCTTGCCATCTCAGCATAATAGACAGGCTCTCTGCGGTTTAATATAATAGCATGCGCAATATCGTTCAGAGCCAGTTGGAACTGCCGTATCTTAGACTCGCAGCGGTATTTTATATAATAGAACTCATCCGACTGTACATTATAATTCATCAAAGAGTCATAAAGCAGATAATCCCTGAATGCCTTGCGAGACTGTCCGTCTGCATCATATTGCCTTCCCCTTGCAAGCACAAAAGGAGCAGAAATCGCGCCAGGTTGCACATTCACAGCTGAATCAAGCAATGCCATTATCTCCTCTTTGGGGGCTTTTAACATTGTCTTACATTGGGCAGCTTCATAATACACCTCACCTGATTTTCCCAAATCAGTCTTCTGTAAAGAAGTAAACATGTCAAGCGCCTCCTTGTATTTGCCCTGTGCATATATTATCTGCGCCTGCTGGTGCTGGTATGTTGGCAGAGGATTGATTTTGCTCGCCTCCCTTGAAAGCTCCAAAGCACGGTCAAGATTCCATTTCGTAAAAGTTGAATCAGCCTTGTAAATACTGGCTTGGTAAACCAATGCAGCATAATTGCTATAGGCAACATCCTTCTTGTCGGCACGCTTTACCTCTGTCTGGAGCATGGCATCAGCATCTGCCAGTTTCTTGTTGGCAACAAAACGGGTGGCTTTTGCATTGTAGCCCTCGGTGGCCGTAGGGAAATACTTTATGTAGTCATCCACATAGCTTTCATATTTTGTACTGTCAACAACACCAGAAGCAAGAACCAACATTATGGCAGCCTCATTCTGGTCGGCAGGCAGAGCCGTACGTATGCCAGTGGCGCGCAAAGTATGGTCGTTGATGGAGAAACCTGTAATCTTAAAAGAAGTCGTCAGGCGTGCATCGGCAGAAAATGCCTGTCCTCCAGCCTCAGGACGCTGCATTATGCCCAACAATTGTCCTCCATCGCTTACCACGGGACAGCCCAATTCATCGGCAGAAATGTCCTCGTCACGGAAAATCAAGTAATTGTAGTTAGTCATGAATTTCTCTGAGCGTTGAGGCGAGACTTTGGTTATGACTGGCTTTTTAATGTCATAACCAACAACATAAGCAGATGTTGGAGCCGCATCGACCGTCGTCAATGGCATAGATACTGCTGCATTGTCATAGTCCTTTACTCTAAAGCGACAAAGATCGTAATTCTCTGACACGCCAAGCATTACGTCTACATCATACTGCTTACCTTTAGCATCTATAATCACTGCCCTCGAAGCACCTACAAAAACATGCCACATGGCAATGGCCTCTCCTGCATTGCCTGTAAAAACTCCATGTGATGAAGCATGTACGGTTCCATCAGAATTGAATGTTGTCAAAGCAAAAACACTTTGGCTGCACTTCTTCACTATTGCTGGCTGTGCCAATGCTGTGGAAACCATGAAAAAGCATGCAATCAACGTAGATATAGATAAAACAATCTTTCTGTTCATAATAAAGCCTTTTATTTAATATTATTAAGCAGGGCACGCGCATTCGCAATGGCTGCGTCTGTAATGTCACTGCCACTCAACATTTGCGCTATCTCCTTTACGCGCTCCTCCGGATTAAGCATTCGCATGCGGCTGACAGTGCCCCTGTCTGTTTCTTCCTTGCTAACCTTGTAGTGATTAGAGCCCATAGCCGCAATTTGTGGAAGATGGGTTATGGATATTACTTGACGATGGTTGTCACCCATTTCACGCATTATCTGAGCCATTTTCTCTGCAACCCTTCCGCTGACACCAGTGTCTATTTCGTCAAAGATTATAGTAGGCAGTTTTACGGCACCACTAATCATGGCTTTCAGAGAAAGCATGACACGCGCAATTTCACCACCCGAAGCTACTTGAGCAATGGGTTGTAAAGACGTACTGCTGTTTGCGCTGAAAAGAAACTGCACCTTGTCTATGCCAGACGGCGAGCATTCACGTTCATGGAAATCTATAGCGAACTGTACTTTGGGAATGCCCAATGGTACCAGCCGCGACTTCATCTCAGCCTCAACCTTCTTTGCTGCTTTCTTGCGAATCTCACTCAGCTTTTCGGCAAGCTCACGGCAATGCTTATAGGCATTGTCAGCCTCTTGCTGCAACTCCTGCAGATGATCGTCGCCTCCGTCAATGTCTTTTAACTGCATGGCAAGCTTGTCATGCTCGGCAACAAGCTCGTCGGTGGTGGAAGCATGAAACTTCTGCTCAAGCGAATAAATAATGTCAAGACGCTCATTAATGGCTTCAAGTTGCTGCGGGTCATAGTCTATGTCCTCCATGCGGCTTTCTATTTCCCCGGCAATGTCCTTAAGCTCAATGTATGTAGAGTCAAGACGGTCGGCAATTTCCTTTATGCCAGCATAGACTTCCACAATATCGCGAAGTTTCTCTGAAGCCTGCTTAGTTTGAATAACGCTTCCTCTATCATCATTTGACAATAAGTCAGAAGCTTCATACAAAGCACTTTTTATTTCCTCTGCATGACTTAAAGTCTTTGACTGTTGTTCAAGTTCATTTTCCTCTCCTGCTACAATCTTGGCATTATCAAGCTCAGAGAATTGGAAACGCAGGAATTCTTCGTTCTCTTTGTTCTTCCTGCATTCCTCTTGAAAATCATCTAAAGCTTTTTTCTTGTCGAGCCAAATATGGTAAGCCTTTTGATATTCAGACCTTTGTGCATTGTCTCCTGCAATAATATCTACCACATTTAGCTGGAAGTCTTCCTTTTGCAACAGCAGGTTTTGGTGCTGACTATGGATGTCTATCAGATGTTCTCCAAGCTCACGCATCAGATTCAATGCGACAGGCGTGTCGTTTATGAACGCACGGCTTTTGCCATTGATGCTTATTTCGCGGCGCAAGATACAATCTATTGGGTCATAATCAATCTCGTTACGATTGAAAAAATCCTCCATACCATAGCGGGAAAGGTCAAAATGTGCTTCAATAACGCACTTTTTGCTCCCAACCTTTATCTGCTTGGAGTCTGCACGCTGACCAAGCAATAAATGCAAGGCTCCAAGGATAATGCTCTTTCCCGCACCTGTTTCGCCAGTAATGACAGAAAAACCTGGGTTGAACGTTATGTCCAGCTCATCAATGAGGGTGAAGTCCTTTATATATAATTGTTTAAGCATTGGCTTTAATCTCTTTCTTTAAGCTATTATAAACTCTATAGTGCCTATTGCTTTATCTTTTCCCACGCATTATTTTGTGACGCATTTATTGAAAAGAGTATGTCATACACAGTTTCCTTTTCTTTTTGCGTACCCTTACCTTTATATATATTGGCTATTTCGTCACGCTTATAGTCTGTCCATATTTGAGGCAAAAGGCTTGAAGGCTTGTCCTCATGACATTTCTTCAAGTCGTTTTCTATAGCCGATGATATTTCCGTCCTGCCCCTTTCAGCATTATTTGCCATTTCGTCAAGTCCTTTCCTATAGTAATCATATTGAAGCTGGCGAAATGGCTGCATGGCCCCGTCAAGATAATCGTTTATAATTGCAAAGCGATTGCGGTCATTGTCAAAGGATTTCCAACCTGTGAAATTCAGGTTTTGAGCATTGTTGACGAGATTAAGGCAACGCTCAAGCACATCACTTCCACCTGACGGGGAGAAGCTGTCAAGATTAAGACCTATAATGAGATAGGCATAATAGGCAAAAAGAGCCGTCAACTGATTGTCTATGGTCTCATCGTTAAACTGCAACTGATCAAATTGGGCAAACTCAAAGTTGAAATCATTGTCTGTATTATTGTAGATCGTAGTGGTATATGATGCATTATATACCGGGCGAGTGGCTTGTATTAAAGCCTTGCATGTAAATTTATTGGATGACGGATCATATTTCGTCACCGTAATATTGAAACTACATGGTATACGCTCATTTTTCTGGAACTGCAAATTAGTCCACTGCCTATCATTGACAAATTGCTGCAAAGTCTGCTGCAAATTGTCAAACACTGAAGCATCAGTACCAGATATTTGATTGTGATTAATCGTTATTCTGGCATCCAATTCTTGTGCTGAAGAACAAACTGACGCACTGACAAACAACAGAAAAAGAATCAACTTCACGAACATAACATATTATAAATATGTTTACTTCAGATTCATGTTCAGCTTCGCCTCACGCAATTTAATGCGAGTAAGCACCTGCTTTGTATTAAGGGTAAAGTCTGACCTTTGTATCCAATCATAATAATTTGGTTCACGATGCAATACATCCGTGACAGCCCAACCTTTATACTTACCAAAATTGAATACCTCATGCTTCCTTGGCTTGCCATTATTATCGAGCAAAGGCTTGCCTTGTGCATCTTTCATGGTATCCCACACTATGCGCCCTGCAAAATCTACATTGTCATTTTGCTTTGATTCTTCTGCCAGCACATCCATGTCATTCGGTAAAGCCAACGAAGGATCCTCAACATTCCCGGGTTCATACTTGTCAAGTTCTCCTTGCAACACTCTGTAAGTAGCCTCCGTGTCTTGGTCTGCACGATGAGCACGGAAATCGTCCTCCATCTTATGCCCGGTAAAGAAGCGGTAGGCAGCAGCAAGATTGCGTGGTTCATGACGAAAGAATATTGTCTGCGCATCAATCAAGCGAGAACGAGAAAAGTCAAAATCGACCCCTGCACGCAAGAATTCCTCTGCCAACATAGGAACATCAAAATGATTGGAATTGTATCCTGCAAAATCACAGCCATTGAATGTAGCTGCAAGAGTCTTGGCTATTTGTTTGAACGTAGGTGCACCCTTCACCATCTCCTCAGTAATGCCAGTTAGTTTTTGGACATCATTAGGAATAGACCTTTCAGGATTGACAAACAGGCTTTTACGTTCTTCGTCCCCTTCCTGGTCACTGGGTTTAACCTTGATATAGGATATTTGTATAATCCTGTCCCTAACCAAATCCAGCCCCGTTGTCTCCAAATCGAAGACAATCAGAGGCTTTGTCAAATTCAGTCGCATTTTTAATCGTTTAGAAGCAATGGCATAATGAGCATTAGGATGTCTTCATTCTCAGGCTGTGTCGTAGGTACGATAATGCCAGCGCGACTTGGGTCACCGAGCAAAATCTTAATGTCATCGGTATCAATGGAGTTCAGGATCTCTGTAAAGAAGTCACCTCTAAAGCCTATTTGCAATGGCTGTCCATTGTATTGACAAATAAGGTTCTCCTTTGCCCTGGTAGCGAAATCAAGATCCTCAGATGAAAGTTCGAGATTTCCGTTATCAAGCCTGAAACGTATGAGCTGACTGCTCATGCTTGCAAAAGGCAGAACACGGCGAATCGCACTCAGCAAAGACTTGCGATCAATGATAATTTCATTGGGATTGTCTACAGGTATAGCTGCATTGTAATTGGGGAACACGCCTTCAATAAGGCTGCATGACAGCATGCCATTTGCAAAATGGAATTCTGCAGAGCTGCTGTTGAACTTGACAACTACATCGTCAGTTGTTTTATCGAGTACGCTCCTTAACAATGTAGCAGGCTTCTTAGGCAAGATGAAAGAAGAAGGCGTTTCGCTCTTTATTGCATAATAACGACAACGCACGAGCTTATGCCCATCAGAAGCCACAAAAGCGAGACTATCTGGGGTTAAGTCAAAATAAATGCCGTTCATTACCGGCCTTATCTCATTGTTGTCTGTTGCGAAAAGGGTTCTGCTGATATTGTCACACAGCACATTAGCTCCTATAGTAATAACATGCACATTATCATTTATAGGATTTACTTGTGGATATTCTTCTGCATTCTGTGCGGTAAACTGATACTGTCCGTTTTGATAGCCTACAGTAACCTCATAGGTTTCAAGGTTCACTTCGAACGTCAATGGTTGCTCCGGCAACTCCTTAACAGCATCGAGAATGGTATGGCTTGGTATGGCAAAATCGCCTTCTGTATCAAATTCGTCAAGATTGAGACTGGTACGCATCATGTTCTCACTATCAGACGCAGTGATACTTATCTGCCCATTGTGAACTTGAAAGAGAAAGCTTTCAAGAATAGAAAGAGAGTTTTTGCTATTAATGACCTTCGAAAGGGTCTGCAAGCGGTTGCTCAGCGCTGTGCTGGAAAGAGTAAATCTCATCGGTATGTTGATTTTTTGTTATGTTATCTGTTTATGGTTATATAAATCACGACAAAGATACTCAAAAAAACTAAGAATAAGCACTTTTGCTTATTATTTTTTCTCTTTTTTGATTTTTTGTGCAAGTATATTTGCCATTGAAAGATATTTTTCTTAATTTCGCAGTACAAAAACTTGTCCAACATTAAAAATTATATTCAATTTATGGCATTACAAGGTATTGAAGTAGAAGGAGTCATCATTAAAGAATATCCCCCCAAGGAAGGTACATCAAAGAGCACAGGTAACCCTTGGAAGTCGCAAGAGTTTGTAATACAGACAAAAGACCAATATCCTCGCGCTTGCCTGTTCAGGGTTTTCGGTGCTGACAGAATAGCACAATTCAATATCCATCAAGGCGACACGGTACATGTTTGGCTTGACATAAACGCCCGTGCATGGCAAGACCGTTATTTCAATGACATCAACGCGTTCCGTGTTGACCATGTTGATCCTAATGCTGTTGGCTCAAATGCTCAAACCACGCAGCCAACATCAGCTTTTGGCGAAACAACATCACAGCCATCCGCACCCGCTGCCACAACAGCACCTACCGCCACAGCTGGCAATTCAGATCCCCTTGCAGGTGACGATGCCTCAGACGATCTGCCTTTCTAAAAGGACTACCTCATGTCGCTGTCTGCAAATGACAGCGGCAAAAGATCCTTAACGCTTTTAATGCGGTAAATACCCTTACGCCCGTAGAGGAGTATCTCTACGGGTTGTTTATACCGTTCCTCCACCTCTAATATAACTTGGCGGCATGAACCACAAGGCGTTATTGGCTTTTCACGCAAACCTTTATCGTCACTTGCAGCTATTGCCAAAATAAGTATTGGCTGGTCAGGGTAGTTAGCCTGGGCGGCAAAGACTGCTGTACGTTCAGCACACAAGCCTGAGGGGAAAGCTGCATTTTCTTGATTTGCGCCAGTTATTATCATTCCATTCTTCAACAGCACAGCTGCACCAACATGAAACCTACTGTATGGCGCATAGGAGTTTTTTGTAGACTCACACGCCTTTTCCACCAGCTTTCGCTCTACGTTTGACAATTCATCAATGGAGCAGAAATCCATGTTGATTTCAAGTTTAAGGTTTTTCATATATTTTCCTTTTCTTATTTGTATTCGAACGCACCTATATCCGGCTTTTCGTCTCTCCTTACACCGTTTCTATCATCTGGCAATGCTGTCAAAGGATTAGCCTTACCTATAGCAGCCGACACGCTGTCAAGACGAAAATCATAGATGAGATTTTCTGTATCAACTTTAACAAAATGCTTCTCGCCCATCGATGTTGTGTCCTTCACATCCTCATAAATGACATTAACGAAGCGTATACTGTCAGCCGACGTAATCTTCGGGGTACGGATTATGCAATGGTCAAAAAGATAATTCTTAGTAGCGGCGGTATCCGCAATCGTACCACTCAGCAAGTCATCAGCATATCCTGTTATCAGCGAGTTAAGTACACTCAATCGCTGTAGCGGTTTGCTGTCTGAGAAAGCAAAAGCTGCTCCACGGCGTGCATCAAAAGGATAAAATTGAGCAAAAGTACAATTGTTCACATCTACATTTCCTCCTTCAATTTGCACGCAATCATACAACGTATTGCTTATCTGACAGTCAAGCATTGAAAGCCTGGCATTAACCAAATGCAATCCATAGCCTTGACAATTATGAACAGAAGAATGACTTATCGTAAGCTTTTGTTTAGACACATCGGATGAATCAATCTCAATCCCTGTATTTGTACTATGGATGTCTGTATAATTGATTTCGTTTCCATAGGATGATTCATAGAAACGGACACCCATCCACTGCGCCGGAACACGGTCATAAGGCAGATAATTAAACATTCGGTCTATGCGATCACCACGAAGCACAACATTTGCATCTGCATTACCAAGTGAAAGAAGCCTGCCATAAACGTCCATTCCTGCATTGGCATTAAAATATAACGTAGTTCCGGGTGCCAAAGTCAATGTGGCAGTGCTGTCAACACGCAAGCCACCATAAATTACTATAGGCTTGCCGTAGCTTTGCAACGTAGAGTCTTTGCTTATCCTCACATCTCTAAGCATAGTGGCATCCCACGCCCAAGCATTAAGGTTGACCTTTTGCTCTACCCCACTCTCAAGAGTAAACACAAGGTTATCTTCCTGTAATTTGGGTTCATCAGTATTAGCCTTCGGCAACGTCACCTCTACGAAAATCCTAATACTATCCTTATTTCTTATCTCAACCTCATTGGTTTGATAATCAGCATTTTCACCAAGGTATATGCCATCTACATTTACCCTAAAGCCAGAATTAGCCCCATTCTCCAAACGAATGCTTCGACACCTCAAGCCATCACCAGAACGATTATAAGCCCAAAAGCTCTTTGCCGCTGAAGGAACGTTGCTGAACAAAGTATCCATCTTCAGTGTATCAATTGAAAATGTCAAGACCTTTGATTCAGATAACGTAAAGCTTTCTTCGTCGTTGCATGAACAAACAATTGCAAGAAACAAAGCTATAGATATATATGATAGCGTTTTTATTCTCATCTTTACAAACTTTCTTAGCGCAATACTGCACTTTAATAACGCTTCATAGCTGCTTTTATTTTATATCAGCATGCCTTATCAACTTAAATTGCCCCTACAAACGCATCTTTTGACTTATTCGACTTTAATCTTTAAGCCTTTTCTAAGTCCAGCTTGCTTATCAGTTACCAAAACATTCATGTTACCTGCCTTTATACCAGCTTGCACCGTTATGACAAGTTTTCCACTAAATAGCTTCATCGTTGGTTTGGTAAACGGCTCAAGTGATGTTGCATCGCCATTGCAGATGGCACGGAAACTTCCCGCTCCACTTACTTTCACGTCAATGCGGTCAGCCGCATTTGGAAGCTCTGTCCCATTCTTATCCACAAGACTAACTGTTATGTAAGCCAGGTCTTCACCGTCCGCTTTCAATATGTTTTTATCAGTTTCCAGCCTTATCGACTTTGCTTTGCCTGCCGTTCTGACACATGTCTCATCCGCCTTGTTACCGTTATTGTCATAAGCCACGACCCTTAATTCTCCTGGTTCATACTTCACATTATTCCACATAAGCCTGTAGCGTTTAGCACGTTGCCATGCTATGTCACCAGTGGAAGGATGTTGGTCGTCCACCTTTAGCCCAAGAGCTTTTTTAACTCTGCCCTGTGACTTGCCGTTTACGAAAAGCTCTGCCTCCGGGTAATCTGTATAAACAAACACTGGAGTAACCTGTCCCTCACGCCCTGGCCACGTCCAATGAGGCAAGACATGCAAAGTATGGCTCGCTTTATTCCAAACCGAACGGTAAAGATAGAACCTGTCTTTTGGCAGTCCTGCAAGATCCATTATGCCAAAATAGCTGCTACGGCTTGGCCAATATTCGTCATAAGGAGTCGGTTCGCCAAGGTAGTCATAACCAGTCCACACAAACTGTCCTATAGTGTAAGGCTTATCTTCCTGAGCCATAAAATCTTCTTCCGGCAAATTGCTCCAAGCACACCAGTTCACATCATAGCTTGAGCACTGCCCATCCTTGTCGGCATGCACAACTCCCCATTTCATCGGAAATTTATACACGCCCCGGCTGCTCACTGTAGAAGCTGTTTCACTTCCAAGTAAAAAGCCTGTATGCAATTTCCTCATATTTCGATCATACTTATAAACACGATAGTTGAAGCCAGGCACATCCATCACTTGCGCAAAACCAGACTTTAGCGCATTTTCTGCATTATCCATGCCTTGTGTGACAGGACGTGTCGGGTCAAGTTTATGGCAAAGATTTTGCAAATGCTCAGCTATCACACGCCCCTCATAACTCCACTGCTCAGGTATTTCATTGCCAATGCTGTACATTATCAACGAAGGATGATTGCGGTTGGCCTCTACAAGGGCAGTAATGTCACGGTCGCTCCAGTCCTTAAAGAAGCGCGCATAACCATTCTTGCACTTTGGATAAATCCACATGTCAAAACTCTCAGCCATGACCATCATGCCAAGAGAATCATAGACCTCCATCTGCATTTGCGACGGAAGGTTATGAGAAGTGCGGATTGCGTCACATCCCATGTCTTTCAATTGCTTAACCTGGCGAATAAGTGCAGCTTTATTGACTGCTGCGCCAAGCGGCCCAAGGTCATGATGGAGGCAAACACCTTTGATTTTCCTACTTACGCCATTAAGGCAAAAGCCATGAATAGAGTCTATCTTAATGGTACGTATGCCAACATTGGTTGCTTGCTTGTCTATAACATTGCCCTTTCCATCAATGATGTTCGCTTCACACTTATATAAATAAGGTGTTTCAGGACTCCAAAGTTGCGGATTATTTACAGGCAACTCCAACAATGCCTTGCCCTTATCAGACACATCGGCAGAAGCAGTAGATACCTCTTTGCCTTCCTTGTCACGTAATGAAACTTTAAGCCTGCAATTCCAGGCATCTCCTACAACCTTAGTCTCATAAAATACCGTAGCTTTACCATCATCAATCTTTGGTGTCGTGATGAAAGTTTTCCACGCATCAAAATGAACACTTTGCACAAATTCTAAAGTCACGGGGCGATACAATCCAGCTCCAGGATACCAACGGCTGCTCTCGTCTACATTCTGCAAACTTACAGCAATGCTGTTATCGCCATTAACTAAATAAGGTGTAATATTTATCCTAAACGGAGAATAGCCATAAGCCCAGTAACCTGCTTTCCTGCCATTGACATATACAGTAGGCTCTGCCATAGCACCATCAAAATACAAAAACATAGAGTCAGCATTATGCGTTCCACATCCATCCGCTATGTCTTGAATCCTCACCTTAGTCACATAATACCCTTTTCCTATCCACGGCAAAGCACCTGAACGCCCGCTTTTCTCCGTTTTCTCTTTTTCTCCATTCTGTTCTATAGCAACCGTTTGCAAGTCCCACTTTTTTTCAAAAGGGCCATTTATAGCCCAATCGTGTGGTACAGTAACAGGCTGCCAATTTATGCTGTCATGTGAAAAAAGCCAAGTTCTTAGCTCTATCGCCTGCCTATTTTGGCAGAACGCGAGTGCAGGCATAAAAATAAAAGCAATCAAAAATAAATCTTTCAGCATTTGGTTTTAATATTTATAAAGGACTTACAATGTAAGAACGGTTTTGTTATAGTGCAAAGGTAAGAAAAAGAGATGTTTTTTCCAATTCTTTTTTAAAAAAACGACAAAAATATTTGCAAGTATAAAAAATATTACTTAACTTTGTAATCGTTATCCTGAAAACAATCTTTTACCTTAAATGGAGCTAATACCTATTGAAGATTTGGAGCGGTGGCCTGTGAAGGTAATCGCTTTTTTGTTTTTAGCCCATACACCTTTCTTTAGACGA
>CAZZNO010000006.1:37744-46081 GCA_964655685.1 uncultured Prevotella sp. | reverse complement strand
CAAGCAGCACGAAGAAGATGGAAATCACCGTGGAGAGTACCGGACGCTTTATAAAGTTGGTAAGATTCATTGTATTTGAGTTTTTTAGTCTATTAGTTATTGAGTTTTTAAGCTTTTGATTACATACAGCAATCTATCCCTTGGACATATTAAAAGCTAAAAAACTTATAAACTCATAAACTTATAAACTATAATGTTTATTTACTGCATAGCCTTCGCAAAATCCTTGGCATTGCCTTGAGCTGAGCCAAGCTGCTCTGCCTTCTTTACCTCCTGCTCATACTGAGCCTCGGTGATAGGAGTGATCTTCTGGCCGTCGGTAAGCTTTGTTATGCCCTTGGTGACATAGCGGTCACCAGCGTTTAGACCCTTGGTCACGACATAGTTCACACCGTCGTTCTGCGGGTCTACCTCTATGGCTGTATAGTGAACCTTGTTATCCTTGTCCACCTTATACACGAAGTACTTGTCTTGAACCTGTGATGTAGAGTTCTGAGGAATAATGATTGCATTGTTGTCTATGCGCGGAACTATTATCTTGCCTGCGCCGCCGCTCTTGAGCAAGCCGTCAGGGTTGGCGAAGTGAGCTATGAGGCTGTACGAACCAGTGGTGGCATCAATAACGCCGCTCATCTTCACGAGCTTGCCCGGATGGTTGTATACGGTGCCGTCGGCAAGCTGAAGCTTCAGTGTCGGGAAAGAATTGATGGCGCCTGCCGTTGAGCCATATTGTTTTTGGATTGAGAGCATCTGTGACTCGTTCAGCGAGAAGAAGACCTCCACTGTAGAGACATCAGAAACTGTGGTGAGCTGCGTAGAAGCGTTCACGAGAGCGCCCTTCTTGTAAGGAAGGCTGCCAACGACGCCGCTTGCAGGCGACGTGACCGAGCACCATGCGAGCTGCTCCTTTGCGGAAGCAAGTGAAGCCTCAGCCTGAGCCACCTGTGCCTGTGCCTGTGCAAGGCTGTTCTTAGATGTGGAAAGCTCATACTGACCGATGATGTGCTGGTCGAAAAGCTTCTGGTTGTTGTCATAAGTAGTCTTTGCAGTGTTGGCAGCAGCCTTTGCGGTGTTGACAGCAGCCTGAGCTGAGCGCACTGCAGCGCGGTAAGTCTCACTATCAATGGTGAAAAGCACCTGTCCGGCACTCACGCGCTGACCCTCGTGAACGAGCACGCTCGTGATGAAGCCGGAAACCTTAGGGCTCACAGTGACATCCTGGATACCCTTGATAGTGGCTGGGAATGTGGTCTGCATGTCAGTCGACGACGCTCCCACTGTTACTACAGGGTAATGGTCATTACCCAAGTTGGCAAGCCTGTTGCCGCCTTTGCTTCCGCAAGAGGCAAGACCTAAAGCAGCCAAACCCACAAACAAATAACTCTTAATTTTCATACCTATATATAAAATGTAATTATTAAAATCTCTTTTCACATCTTCCCTTACAGGGAAAAATGGAACATACATTATCCTAAAAACGGTGCAAAATTAAAAAGAAAAAAGCAGAAAACTATTTCTACGCGGCAAGTTTTAACAACAATTAGATAGGTTTTTTCTTTCTTATATTCAATACGTGCAATATATGAAAGAAGTCTGCGTTTAAACAATAAAAAAGACAAAAAACATCAAGTTTATGCAAAGAATAAAGAACCTACTCTTATCTGCTATTGCTTTGGTTACCACCTTGTCTATCAATGCTCAACCAGAGCCCGGCACATTCTCCGTCATTCCACGCTTTGGCGTATCATTGTCGAACATAACCAACGAAAGCCTTATAATCTCCAGCTCACCAGATAGCTATTACTCGCTTGACAGCAAATACCGAGAAGGGGCGTTGGGAGGTGTCGATGTGCAATATCAAGTAAACAATATCCTGGCTCTTTCAGCCGGACTGTCTTATTCGAGGCTCGGGTGCAAATACAAGGATTCTGACATTACTGGCTTTCAGCCCGGCGAATATGATGTATACAGCAACTGCCGAATCAGCATTGATTACCTGAACCTGCCCATTCTTGCCCATGCTTATATAGCCAACGGCTTCGCCGTGAACGCCGGAGTGCAGGTGGGTTACAAAACTCACAGCAACCTACATACGGAAAGCACTAAAGTTACAATCAACAAAAACGGGAGCTATAATTATGCCGACGTCCCGCAAAAAGAGGACAGAAGTAATACTTTTGCCAACAAATTTGATTTCTCCATCCCCGTTGGCATCTCCTACGAATACGCCAACGTGGTGCTCGACTTGCGATACAATATAGGCATTACCAAGGTCTTCGACTTGGCGGGCCACGGCGAAAACAGAAGCATAGCTTTTTCGGTAGGTTACAAGCTGGACCTATAGACAGTGATGCTCGTCAGCCTGGCGAGTGCTACACGTACGGCGTACGAACGCAATACAAACGGCGTACGTACCTCTCTCGCACGGCGTACGTACATAGCACGTACGCCGTACATAGAAGGCATGTAGGGCGTACGTAAGTAAAGAGGGTGTATCAAAATGAGCTTAGAGAGTATGGAAGGCTCATTTTGATACACCCTCATTTTGCCAAAAAGCGAACGGGATGGCTAATTATTGCGGATAAGCCATGTTCTCAGGCTTTATGTTTTCGAGCACCTCGGTGAGGAACTTGCGAGCTTCCCACCGCGCCATAGGCAGGTCATGAAGCAAGTAATTGCCACAATCGCGAGGCGCCGCGCCAGGTATTTCACCTTCATAATTGGCTATGAAACTGAAAGTCCTGCGCATGAGGTCAACAATGTCCTGCGGCTCAAGGTCGCCTCGCAACAAAAGATAGTTGCCCGTGAGGCAGCCCATAGGTCCCCAATAAATCACGCGGTCTTTCCATTCGGTGTCGTTTCTGAGGAACGTGGCGGCAAGATGCTCTATCGTATGCAGCGCGCCGGCATGAACCACCGGTTCGCGATTGGGCTCCTTCATGCGTATGTCGAACGTAGTGACGGTCTCGCCACCCACTTCGTCTTTTCTCGAAACATATATGCCACGAAGCAACTTCTCGTGGTTTATTGTGAAACTTGGTATTTTATTCATTATATATAAAAAAGAGAGTACGTTTTTATAATACCTATTTTAATAATTCACCGTCACCGATGTAGGATAAACACGATAAGGATCGAACCACAGCTTGCAACTGCTTGTCATGTCGTCGAGGCTTGGCTTAAGCTTGCCGCTGAAAACCTTTTTGTCGTTTACATAGACGTTCACCTTTTGCTTCAAGTCGACCAACTTGTCGTTAAGGTAAATCCTCAGTCTGCCTCCTGTGGCCTTCGTGTAGTGTTTCTTCACGTTCAGCTCAATGCCCCATTGCGGGTCTTTCTCCGTCACGGTATACTCTGTGTTGCTTACCGTCAGCCTTATGTTGTTGCCATCAATGTCCATGACATAGTAGGTGCGGATGCTGTCCTCGGTTTGCCGTCCGTTGTCCGGGCGTTTCTCCACACACAGGTTATAGAACCCACGGCGATACCTACCGTCCATTTCGAAGTCTTCCCACATCACTTTCTTAGGATAAGGATTGCGCGTGAAGGTTTTCAACCACGGCGTCGTCACTCTGTAGTCGATGGAATGCCCGTGTTTGGGAACGAGCTCTACACGATGACGGAAAAGCGAATCGCCTGTTTGCCCAGCCACATTGTCGACACGCTGAAGCGAGTCGAATGCCTCGGCAGTGCGCATGGTGAGGCGGTTGCGGTAGAAACCATAGTCGAGCTCACCGCTCAGGAGCGAGAAGCCTATGTTGGCACAGTTCTCTGGAGGGGCATTGCGCAAGGGCTCGCCGCCTGCCATAGGGCCAGCTGCTGCCCAATAGTCAGCATAGAACGAAGCCAGCCGCTGGCTGCCATAGCCGCCTTCGGAAATGCCGAAGACATACACATGGTTAGCGTCCACCATGCCACTGCTGAGCGTCTGGCGCAACAGCTTTTCCCAAGCAAACTGCTTGGCGCGCTGCCACCAGCGATAATACTGTCCGGTATTGGGTATCTGAGGAATGAAATAAACCGACGGACTGTCATTGAAAATCATAGCCCAACGACGGCTGTACATCCATTCGAGGTCACGTGGGCCTGACCCATGCAGATAGAGATACATCGGATAAAGTCCGTCGGCAGGCTTTGAGCCCTTCGAACCCCAATAATAATTCATTTTCGCATTAGGCTCCAAAGTGGCTGGCAAAAGCCACGAAGCGGTAATGCTGTCACTGAGATTTCGCAGGCTCGGCAGCTTGCCATCAGACATCGTGGCGTTGGCTTCGCGCCACGCTTTCCACACCAGCCTTTGCCAAACGCCGGCATCAGCCATCTTCTTTATCTTTGCCGCAAAGCCCGGCTCCACGCCCTGCTCTTTGCCTTCCATAAACGCCGAGGCATCAACGCTCAATGCCTTAGAGTCGGCAAGCAGGCTTTGGCGAAAGCTTTCGGAAAGCAGCCTCACCACCTCGGCAGAGTCAGAAGCCGCCAATGTTGTCTTTTTCTTGTTTGATTCATTTCCGGCAAAGCCATAAAGCGCGCTGAGCAAGCACGCAACGACTATTGCCAACCTGTTGATTTTCATAAATTTTTATTTAGAATTTAGATTAATTGTCTGCTTCGCTAATTGCCTTCAGAAACTCTTTGGTCACCTCAAAGCTTCCCTCCGCCATGCGGTCCCAGAAGTCGAAATACTGAGCCGCCTTGCTGTCCTTCAGCGGTACGTCGCTGATGATGCGGAAAGAAACAAACGGCACTCCATAGATATGGCACGTTTGTGCAATGGAACAGCTTTCCATGTCTACAGCCTCAGCCTCAGGAAAGCGTTCGAGGATTGACCGCATCTTCTCGCGCGAGTCGACGAACCAGTCGCCGCTCACCGTCAGCCCGCTCTTTATCTTCTGACCTTCAGGCATGTTGATGGCGAGAGCCTTGCCCACCAAGTCGGAAGGAGCCTCAAAACGGGCGGGCAAGCCCAGCACCTGCCCGAAAGCGGCATTGTCGCCACAATAAACATCGTGGTAAACACATTCTGAGGCTACTACCACGTCCATTACGTTGAGTCCGGTGTCGGCACCGCCAGCACAACCGGTCGAGACAATAAGGTCGGGATGATAATTGTCTATGAGCTCCACGGCTCCAACCGCAGAGTTCACCTTGCCAATGCCACACTGCTGCATGATAACCTCTAAGCCATGCAGCGTGCCAATGACAAACGTCTTGTTGTGATGGCTTTCTTCGTGAGAAGCATCAAGCAAGGTGCGGAGCTGCGCAAACTCCTTGTCCATCGCAACAATGATTCCTATTTTCTTCAAAATCGCAAAATTGATGGTTATTAATAGTGCAAAGTTACTAAAATAAGGGCAAAGCAAACGTTTTAACCTTAAACTTTTGATGTTTCATCAAAAAAATTCCTAACTTTGTGCAAAATATCAACAGCTTAGTATGAAAACTTTGAAGAAATGGCTGCCCGACATCGTGGCAGTGGTGCTTTTTGCCCTCATAGCATTTGTTTATTTTGCTCCTGCCGACATCGACGGGCGCATACTCTACCAGCACGACTCACAGGCAGGCGTGGGTGCCGGGCAGGAAGCAAAACAGTATCAGGAAAAGACAGGCGAAAAGACATGGTGGACGAACTCGCTTTTCAGCGGCATGCCAATGTACCAGATTGCCCCGTCTTACAAGAGCACCAGCTTCCTGAGTCAGGCAACAAAGGTTTACCACCTGTGGCTGCCCGACAACGTATGGTATCTGTTTGTCTACCTCTTGGGATTCTACATACTGCTCAGGGCGTTCAATTTCCGCCAGCATTTAGCCGTGCTGGGCTCCATAATATGGGCGTTTTCAAGCTATTTCCTCATCATCATAGCCGCAGGCCACATCTGGAAAGTGATGGCTCTTGCCTACCTGCCGCCCATGATAGGCGGCATAGTGCTCGCCTACAGAGGCAAATACCTGTGGGGATTCATCGTCACGGCAATATTCGCGGCGTTCGAGGTCAATGCCAACCATGTGCAGATGACCTATTACTATCTGTTCATCATCCTCTTTATGGTCGTGGCATGGTTCGTATCAGCCATCCGCAACCATTGGCTTCCCCGCTTCTGGAAGGCTACGCTCGTGGCTTTGGCGGGCGGCTTAATAGGCATTTGCCTGAACATCTCCAACCTCTACCACACGTGGGAATACTCTCAGCAAAGCATGAGGGGAAAGAGCGAGCTGGTGAAAAAGAACACTGCCAACCAGACATCGAGCGGTCTTGACCGCGATTATATCACGCAGTGGAGCTACGGCATTGGCGAGACATGGACGCTGCTCGTGCCAAACGCCAAAGGCGGCGCAAGCGTTCCGATGGCTACCAACAGCAAGGCTATGGAGAAGGCTGACCCGCAGCTCATGCAGGCTTACCAACAGCTCGGGCAGTATTGGGGCGACCAGCCTATGACGAGCGGCCCCGTCTACGTAGGAGCTTTCGTGCTGATGCTGTTCTTCCTTGGACTGTTCATTGTGAAAGGCCCCATGAAATGGGCTTTGCTTGCCGCCACGGTGCTGAGCATCCTGCTCTCATGGGGGCGCAACTTCATGGGCTTCACCAATTTCTTCCTTGACTATGTGCCCATGTATGCCAAGTTCCGCACGGTGTCCTCGATACTCGTCATAGCCGAATTTACAATCCCATTGCTGGCAATGATGGCTTTGAAGAAAATCGTAGACGAGCCTGAGATATTGAAGAAAAAGATGCGCTGGGTGTGGGTGTCGTTTGCCCTCACCGGCGGCTTTGCCCTCGTTTTCTGGCTTGCCCCCGGACTGTTCTTTTCTGATTTTATCTCGCAGAACGAGATTATGCAGTTCAACCAAATAGCGCAACAGGGAAGTGAGGCGGCTCAGTTTGTAAGCATGCTCAAAGCCAATCTCACAAGCGTACGTGAATACATATTCTCAAGCGATGCCCTGCGGTCGTTCATTATCATAGCCATCGGCACGGCTCTGCTTCTGCTCTACAAATACCGCAAGCTTAACTCGCAGTTCATGGTGGGCTGCATTGCTTTGCTCTGCCTCATCGACATGTGGCAGGTGGACAAGCGCTACCTCAACGACTCGATGTTCGTAGAGAAGAGCGTGCGCGACACACCGCAACAAATGACCCAAACAGACAGACTGATTCTGCAAGACAAGGGGCTCGACTACCGCGTGCTTAACCTGGCTTCGAACACGTTCAACGAGAACGAGACTTCTTACTACCATAAGAGCATCGGCGGATACAATGCTGCCAAGCTGCACCGCTATCAGGACATGATTGACTATTACATTGCTCCTGAAATGCAAAAGATGATGCCGGCAATATCAAGCGCGGGCGGCGACATGACGAAGGTAAACGGCGACAGCATATTCCCTGTGCTCAACATGCTCAACGCCAAGTACATCATCCTGCCGTTGCAGAGCGGACAAACCGCACCGCTGCAAAACCCATACGTCAACGGAAACGCATGGTTTGTGGACAAGCTTGCCTATGTTGACAATGCCAATCAGGAGATTGACAAAGTGGGGAAGATTGACCTGAAGCACGAGGCTGTTGCCGACAAGAAGTTTGAAGCACAGCTTGGCAAGGCTGTAAAGCAGGACGGCACGTCTATGGTTATCATAAAGAGCTATGCGCCAAACCATCTTGTGTATGAAACAAACTCTGAAAGGGGGGGCGTGCTGGTGTTCTCAGAGATTTATTATCCGGGCTGGACAGCTACGGTCGACGGTCAAAAAACTGACATCGGCAGGGTGAACTACATCCTGCGTGCCATCAATACAAAGCCAGGCAAGCACGAAGTGGTGCTCGATTTCCATCCGGCTTCCATACGCACTACTGAAGGCATAGCCTATGCATCATACGGCATCCTCGCCCTTGCAATAGCACTCGGACTGTTCGTGGAGTACAGGAGAAAGGGGGACCCCACCCCCAGCCCCTCCCCTAAAGAGGGAGGGGAGATGCATAACCAATGACTAAAGGCAACTAATAATCGACAAAAAAGGTAATGTTCCTTTGCCGGAGATGCGCAACCTATAACAAAAGGTTTGCCATTAATCCTAGCCAAAGATTTTGCCCCTATGGCATTTCTCTACCTCTTTAGGTTTAGGAAGGAGATATGCCATAAAGATTATGCCATTTGACAGTGCTTTTAGTGGCCGTTAGTCATTGGTTGCGCATCTCCCCTCCCCCTTCAGGGGAGGGGCTGGGGGTGGGGTCTCCCTTTGCCTCACCGCCTCGAAAAGCAATATGGCGGCAGACACCGACACGTTGAGCGAGTCGAGCCTGCCTTTCATCGGTATGCGTATATGCGCGTCGGCGGCATT